>CAXMOW010000034.1:0-16415 GCA_964195235.1 uncultured Acidimicrobiia bacterium
TGATGATCGGGATCATCACTGGGCTGACTGCAGGTGGGTGGGTGGCCGGAATGCGAGCCCGTCACTCCGAGCGATTCCATGGAGCTGTTACCGGTTTGATAATGGCATTCGTGATCATGGTGATTGCCATTCTTGGGGGCAGTCAGGCACCCACAAGCAGCGTCCTCCTGTTGGCGTTGATCGCGACTGCTGTATCAGGGATCACCGGTTGGTTGGCCGGTAGAAGGAAACTCGCCAGGCCCTAAACTCTGTGATGCGAGCCTGTCGGATGGCCGCTGCGAACAGCCAACGCTGTTCGTAGAGGAAAGTCCGGACTCCACAGGGCAGGGTGCTGGATAACTTCCAGGCGGGGTAACCCGACGGAAAGTGCAGCAGAGAGCAGACCGCCGATGGCGAACCGGCATTTTGTGCCGGCTTGTACAGGCAAGGGTGAAACGGTGGTGTAAGAGACCACCAGCGTCACGGGTGACCGTTACGGCTTGGTAAACCCCACCCGGAGCAAGGTAAACAGGGACACCGACGGCCCGTCGATCAAGTCCCGGGTAGGTCGCGCGAGCGCACCGGCAACGATGCGCCCAGATGGATGGTCGTCCTCGACAGAATCCGGCTTACAGACGGGCTCGCCCCTCTTCCTCGTTGCTATAGCAACAGGTGGCGATTTCCGCACCGATGTGCACGTTCGAAACCCAAAAGGGCCGCAACTGGCAATAATCAGCGCCAAATGACACCCACGCAGCCTTGGGGCGACCAACAGAGCCCATACGTAGAAATCGGGGGTGATGAGAAGGTCCGCCAATTTGCCGAGACCTTCTACGACCGCATCGAGGCTGAATCGCCAACTCTGCGAAAGATGTTGCCGACGAACACCAGGAAAACACGTGAGAAGTTCTTCATGTTCTTGACCGGATGGTTGGGAGGTCCACCCCTATACGAGATGAAGTGGGGCCACCCACAGCTGCGGATGCGACACTTTCCCTTCAAGATTGGCGAATACGAGGCACAGGAGTGGATGCGCTGCATGCGTATGACGATGGACGACATCGGGATGGCTGAGCCCTTGCGCTCCTATCTGGACACCCGATTCCAGGATCTAGCCAGTCACATGCGCAACACCGAAACCGTCCCACCCGCTCCCTAACCTCAACATCATGTGCGGCCGATTCTCGATAACCGGAGACCTCGACTTCTACGCCGAGTACTTCGGTGTCGATGAGGTCGTCACCAAACCGCTTGAGAAGAGTTGGAACGTCGCTCCCACCGACCCGGTCTATGTAATCGCCGAACGCGACGGCGAGCGGCAGCTCGCCTCCATGCGTTGGGGTCTCGTCCCTCACTGGGCTCCAGACACGAAATCGATCCACATCAACGCCCGGTCTGAGACTGTCGCAACCACGGCCGCATTTCGAGACTCTTTTGCACGAAAACGCTGTCTGATCCCGGCGGACGGCTTCTATGAGTGGGAACCGGCAGAGCAGGGCCGCACACCACACTGGGTCTACCGAGCGGACGGTCATCCGATGGTGTTCGCCGGGATTTGGGCGTCCCGCATCGATCCAAAGACCGAGGAATGGCATCGGACCTGTTCGATCATCACCACACAGGCAAAAGGAACGATCAGTTCCATCCACGACCGGATGCCCGTTGCGCTGGTTTCGAGCGTCTGGGACGCCTGGCTGGATCGTGACCTCCGGGATCTCGAAACAACCAACTCACTCCTCCAGCCCATCGACCCCGACGCAGTGATGGAGCACGTTGTTTCCAGAAATGTCAACTCCGTTCGGAACAACAATCCGGATCTGCGTGAGCAAACCGAGCCAGAAACTCTCTTCTGACATGTGTCTTTGGTCGGTTTTCAGTCTGTGGAAGACCGGGCATAGCAAACACCGAGAATTACCCTTTCGAGCGTTCTGAACCTGACCAAACACTCCCCCGTCCTATTCCTTGTCGTGCTGGCTACGGCGTGTTCCGCCACCGTGAGCGACACAGCCGTGCAATCCTCAACTGGTGACAGCATCGGTTCTGACCCCACATCAACCAGCGAAGCCGACGCTGGGGGCTGTCTCCAGCCCACCGGGGGGAATCAACCGGTCGACACGGGGACAACCTCAGGAGATGCGTTGTTTCTCTCCGGCGAGCTCTTTGTCTGCGCGCTTGACGTTGTTGTCGTAGCCGAGGGCGATCTCAATGAAGTAGCTGCCGCCGCCCAACTCGCCGCAGCATTAGGTGGACCGTTGCTCTTTCCAGACGATCGGTTGGCCGCCGAGATCGGTCGACTTCACCCCAATCGCGTTCATGTGATCGGTGAGATGAGAGTCAACACACCAACCGACACTGAAGTGCGCATCCACGACGTTGCCGCGTCTGTCAAACTGGCGAAAGACGCTCTGGGGGCCACCGACGAAGTCAGCCTTCCGGCAGCGCCCGACGCCTCCACAATCATTGAGACCGTCGGAGCCATTGCTGCTGGCAACCGAGTAGTTGTCCCTCAGACATCTCTCGACGGGGAGACAGCCATCGCCCCTGTGATCGACGAAGGCGAGTTGGTAGCTGGTCTCGCCGTCGCCAACGACGCCCCCTCGATCTGGATGGTTGATGCCTCCGACCCGGTGTCCGTGCTTCTCTCTGCAGCGACCGGTCACGCTGTAGACGCCCGCACAGTGGCCATCGATGGCAACGACCTCTTCGGCTACCCCGAAGTGGGCATAGCTCTGCAGGGATTCGCCAAAACCCTCCGATTCATCG
The DNA here is from genome assembly GCA_964195235.1 of uncultured Acidimicrobiia bacterium. Taxonomy (GTDB): domain Bacteria; phylum Actinomycetota; class Acidimicrobiia; order Spongiisociales; family ZC4RG35; genus CAXMPK01. The sequence goes on from CAXMOW010000034.1 coordinate 2,743, forward strand.
GTGAAACCCCTGAGGACGACGATTGGGAACTCAGCGTTCTCACCAACGGCCAACAACTACCGGGGGGAGGCTTCCTGATCCTCCCTGAAGAGCAGCGACGCTACGTGGCGTTTTACGGACATCCCGACAGCGAAGGGCTGGGAGCGCTCGGTGAACAGGATGGCGAGGCGACCATCGAACGAATGCAGCCGCTCCTCACCGCATACGAAGGTGACGGAGCCCAGACCGTCCCCACGTTTGAGATCATCGCAACTGTCGCAAGCGTGGACTCCGGGGATGACGGCAACTACAGCCACGAATGGCCGGCTGATGCGTTTGACGATCTCTTCGAAGCGGCTGAGCGCCACGACGCCTACGTCTTGGTCGACCTTCAACCAGGACGAACCGACTTCCTCACTCAGGCCAAGATCTACGAGGACCTCCTCATGCGTCCCTACGTCGGCCTTGCACTCGACCCGGAGTGGCGACTGAAGCCGGATCAGGTCCACCTCCGACAGATCGGGTCCGTAACCGCTGCTGAGGTAAACACCGTGATCGAGTGGTTGGGTGATCTGGTCCGTGACAACGGACTACCGCAGAAGATGCTGCTTGTCCACATGTTCACACCCGAAATGGTTGAAAGTCGAGAGACCCTCGTTGAACGCCCGGAGCTACAAATGGTGATCCATATCGACGGCTGGGGCACCGAGCCGCAGAAGGATGTCACTTGGCGCAAGCTACGATTCGGTTTCGAAGACGCCTTCTGGTCATGGGGTTGGAAAAACTTCTTCGACGAAGATCAGCCGGGGCCCCCAACCCCGGAGAGCACCATGTCCAAGCAGCCGACACCCGTGTTCGTCAGCTACCAGTAGTCCGACGATCGGCTGATCTCTTGGATCTCTAACTGACGCGGGTAATCAGCTCGATCAATCGAAGAATGTCCTGAATCGACCGTGGAGTCATGTCCGGCTGGCTGGCGGCAACCAATAGTGACGGAACGATCTCTTTCAACGCAGGCAGGATGATCGAAGCGTCGTCAGTCTGGGATGTGATCAAACGCTCAACCGGCGGGATCATCTTGTCGGCGAGTCCCCCGGCGAACGAAGCGAACAGGTCAACACGGAAGCCGTCTACGTCGCGTGTCAGCATCTGTCTGCTGCTGCCGTCGTCGAGGGTTACTTCGACGGTGTGAAAGTCGCGGCCGCCTTCACTTGCAACTGGCCCGTCGCTGGTCGTCACTGAGCCACTGAGAAAGCTGCCGGCTCCCTGTGCAAAGCCTGCCCAGAAGTTGGATGCCACCGCAGCATCTCCCCCTTTCAGTGCATCCGCCACCTGGACAAATGTGGCCCCTTCGACAAGCGAGGCCAGGGCAGCTTGACCGGGCACTACAAGTTGACCAGCTGAGGTGAAGTCTGGAGTGTTGAGGAGGTCGACAAGGTCGGCGACGGCCTCCTGAGGTGTCTTGGCCCCCTCGCCGATCTCAGCTAATGCCGTGGCCGGGGCCGGATCATCGCGAGCGCAGGCGGCGAGTCCGATCACGAGAACCAGGCCAGCGCTAAGTGTCTTGCGCCACATAGTTGGGAAGTTTCCCCGATTTGGCAACGCTATGCCTGCGTTCACTGACCTGGAGACCGAGAGCGAACCAGAGCCAGACTAAATAAGAAAGACCGACCATCTCTTTGATCCAACGCCAGGGGTCAGAAAGCGCCCGCTCCCAGGCCAGTGGCCAGTACGGCGCCTCGCCGGCGGGGATTTCCCACCCAAAGAAGGGCCAGAGGAACACCTCCTGATTCATCCACATGCCATCCAGGAGCAGATGAAAGAGCCACCCAACACCAAGCGCCATCCAGGCACGCCGTCGTCTCCCTCTGCGGGTGGCGATGAGGACGAAGGACATGAAGATGACGGGTAGGAGTAGTGAGTGCAGCCAGAGTTCCCCGGTCGAGAAGCGGTCGGCTAGGAAGATGGTGCCGATGGGCATATCGATCAGGTCAGCGAGGATGGCCCCAAGAAGCAGGAAACGAACATCGACCTTTGGATCTCTGAAAATCCATCGGAACAGCCAGAGGTTGGCCCCCAGATGCCAAAAGAGCATCGGTCAGGCGACGAGGATGCGTCGGCAGTGGACGCAGCGGGGCAGGTCGTCTGCGAAGGCCTCATCCTGTTCGGCGGGTGAGAGTGTCATGTGACAACCACCGCAGACACCGTGGTCGAATGACGCAACGGCCACACCTTCTTTGATCCGACGAAGCTTCTCATAGAGCTCCAGAAGGTCATCGTCGACCGGAGCGATGGCTTCGGCCTTCCGCTCCTCCTTGCGAGCAAGCTCACCGTCGATTTGGCTCCACTGTGACTTGATAGAGACTTCGAGCTCGTTCTTCCGCTGCGTCTCCTCCGAGATCCTGAGCTCGAGATCTTTGACAACGTCACGCTCGGGGTCGATTCCGTCGAGCAAGATCAGGACTTTCTCCTCCATCGCCTCCCTCTGTCCTTTGAGACTCTGAACCTCGAGACGCATGTGCTCGGTCTCCCGTGCGCTCATACCACCGGCAAACAAACGTGTCTCATGCTCATCGAGTTTCAACTCGAGGAGCTCCAGCTCGCCTTCCGACTTGTCGAGCTCGAGCTCGAGCTTTTTGAGGGAGGCCGCGCCTGTCTTGAGCTCCGCGCCGAGGTCTCTGAGGCTCTTGTGAACCTCCTTGTAGGCATCGAGTTCAGGCAGCGACTGCCGCTGCTCGAGAAGACGATCGATCTGGAGGTCTAGAACCTGCACATCAAGCAGGTCGGCGAGGCTCAGTATTTCCATGCGGCCGCTGGAGCGTAGTGCCAAGCTAGTCCCAAGTACTCGGGTCGAGTCTGGTGAGATCGACCACCTCGACACCCGCCACCTCGGCAACCAGTTCCACCAGTGCTCTCATCCCGGGACGCTCCGTAGCAATGTGACCGGGGTCAATGATGGCGAGGCCCAAATCGAGAGCTCGCACGACCTTATGATGATCCACATCACCGGTGACAAGGGCATCGGCCACCTCCGCTGCCGGGGCGATGAGATCCGAACCCGACCCGGGCACTACGGCGAGACGTTCGATGACCGTTGACCGGTCGCCGCTGATCCTCAGACCCGAGCTTCCAAACTCATCAGCGGCCATTGCATCGACGACAGCAAGACTTCCTTCGAATCCCCCGTATCGCCCAATATTCGGAATGCCGTTGTCGGGATCACCGAAGAGCGTGATATTTCTCAGTTTGAATATGTCTGCAAGGGCGTCAGCCGTGCCCCCATCAATGGCATCAAAGTCGGTGTGAGCAACGAGAAGGCTGACACCAAGTTGGATCAACGAGAAGGAACGCGCTTCTGGCGATCTTCCGGCCAGAATTCGATTGGTCTTGGCAAAAAGCAAAGGGTGATAGGTAACCACCAGGTCAGCCGGACGTTGGCTCAACGCATCAAGCACATCCTCTGTCACCTCGTGACACACCGCGATCGACTCGACGGGTGCATTGGGGTCGCCCAATTGGAGACCCACAGGATCCCAGGTGGCTGCATGCTCAGGCCGTGTTATCTCGGCCAGGGCACCGGCCAGTTCGGCAACTGTTGTCACGGTCGACCATCGTAGGCTCCCACCGATGGATCTCTGCCCGGCCCTGGACTGATCACCACCGACCGGCTGGCATGCCGGGTTACGAGCTTCCTCCCTCAGGCGTCGACTCTGGCGGAACGGTGACCTGTGACGTCTAGATCACATGATCTGAGTCAAACCGCCATCGACCACCATCACTTCGCCGGTGACATAGCTGTTGGTGGCTAGCGCCATCACCGCTTTGGCGATGTCGTCGGGTGTTGCGGAGCGGTGAAGGGGGGCCTTCTCGGCAACCGAGCGATGAAGGTCATCCCACTCCTCGGTCCATGGCGTTGCAACCAAACCGGGGGCAACCGCATTGACCCGGACTGGACCCATCGACTTCGCCAAGAGAACCGTCATCTGATTAAGTGCGGCCTTGCTCATCGAATAGGCGATGGAACTCCCGATCGGACGTACGCCGGCGACGGATGTGATGTTGACCACGTTGCCGTCGGGAGCCTTCTGAAGATGTGGCATCGCGGCCTTGGTCAACCACCAAGTTCCATACACGTTGACCTCGAAGGTCTTCAGGAAGATCTCATCGGTCAGCGCATCAAGATCTCCGTGCGGCACTGTCGTCGTCCATCCCGCGTTGTTGACGAGGATGTCAAGTCGCCCGAACCTTTCTAGGACGCTGTCAACCATCCCCTGGCACTGCACATTTGAGCTGATGTCCGCCTGGTGATAGAACGATTCGGTTGGAAGCGATTGGGACACAGCCTCACCGGCCTCCACCGAACTGGAGGAGTTGATGACCACCAATGCCCCGGCGTCGGCGAGGTGCCGTGCTGATGCCTCGCCGATCCCGCTTGATGAACCGGTGACCAAGGCAACTCTTCCTGTGAGGTCTGTCATGACGCCAACCTATATCGCAGATCCAGGTCAGCGACGGTTGATGAGGATCTACCAGGGGGTTTTCCGTGGGCGTTGACGGACTCGAACCGCCGACCCCTGCCTTGTAAGGGCAGTGCTCTAGCCAACTGAGCTAAACGCCCGATCGAGCCGCAATTCTACGAGAACCGGATGCGGAAGCCACTTCGACGTAGCCTCCGCACCATGAGTCGAAACCCCGAGTTGTCAGCACTTGTTTCCGCACTTACTGGTACGTGGATGGGACAGGGCAAAGGTGGGTACCCAACCATCCAACCCTTCACCTACCGCGAAGAAACCACGGTATCGGCGCGGGGAGACCATCCCGACCTCCAATACGAGCAACGCACTTGGCGACAGACAGCGGCCGGAGAGGTGGTATCCCATTGGGAAACGGGGTTCCTTCGACTCTCCAGCGATCACACCGCCTCCATGATCAATGCCCAGAGCGGCAGGGCAGAGACGATGATCGGAACCTGGGAACATCATGACGGCGAGTGGCACATCGAGTTGGCTAGCACCGCCTATGCAGGTGACGACCGGGTGGCGAATTCGACCAGAGCACTCAAACTTGACGATGTGTCGCTCACGTATGAAATGCAGATGGAGACCAACGCGATCGGCGCAATGGGGGTTCATCTCTCTGCTGATCTCTCGAAACAGTCATAGCCAGGTGATCAACCAGATTGATTTTCTCCAAAGGCCGGCAAGGTTTTTACCAGCAAGAGCCAATCGGTCTATTTCCGGATTAGGTCTAACTGCCTATAAACACGACTGTGGATAAGTGTCGATAGAGATATTGACAAATCCCAAAGACTGGCCGGTGGCATTCCTACGCTGGCCGACCACGGTTGTGAGGTTATGACAAAGCGGTCTATTGAACGAGAAGTAAGCGACGAAGCGATCCGTCAGTATCTCGACGGTATTGGCCTATACGACTTGCTCACCGCCGAGGACGAGGTCCGTCTCGCCAAGGCGATCGAAACCGGGCACAAAGCCGATATCGCCCTCGAGAACGAAAAGGACCCGACCAAGCGACGCAAGCTTCGTCAGATGGTCCGGGGTGGCGAAGAAGCCCGACAGCATTTCATCCGCTCCAACCTCAGACTTGTGGTGTCAATCGCTAAGAGATACGGACACGCCAAACTCCCTTTCCTCGATCTGGTCCAAGAAGGCAATCTGGGTTTGATCCGAGCGGTTGAGAAGTTCGAGTATCGAAAAGGCTTCAAATTCTCCACCTATGCCACATGGTGGATCCGTCAGGCGATAACTAGAGCAATCGCTGACAAGAGTCGAACGATCAGAGTCCCCGTCCACATGATGGACACCATCACCCAAATGCATTCGGCCGAGACCAACCTCACCAAACGTCTCGGGCGCAAACCCACTGACGATGAATTGGTCGAGGAATCGGGTCTGACGCCGGAAAAGATCATAGAAGCTCGCAAGGTTGCTCCGGAACCAGTGTCCATTTTCGAACCGGTTGGCGAAGACAACGCCACGATCGGAGACTTCATCGAGGACACCGAGGCAGCCGCACCGTTCGAACTGATCGTCTCCAAACTCAACATCGAGAATCTCAAGTACGTCCTCGAAAGGCTCAACGATCGGGAGCGCACCATCATTGAGATGCGCTATGGCTTGGGCAATCTCGAGCCTGCCACGCTCGACGAAGTCGGGAGACACTTCAATGTGACCCGGGAACGCATCAGGCAGATAGAGGCCAAGGCCCTCGCCAAGATGCGTCATCCATCCACCCCAGGAGGACTCCGGGAGCTGGCCGTTTCCTGACCAGCCTCAGGCTGACCTGACCAACTCCAGGAGATCGCTCCTCTTTGCTTCCAGCGGTAGTTCGGTTTCGGCTTGTCGCGGTCTCCCCCGTCCCCGTCTCCGGTGGAAAGGCTGGCCGTCCCAGAAGATGACACCACCCCAGACACCCCACCCCAGGTTCTCCTTCAACGCTACGTCCAGACACTTCACCCTGACCTGACACTGAGCGCATATGCGCTGTGCCGACGCCAACTCGGCTGGACTCTCCGAGAAGAACAGCTCGTGGCTGGCCTCCTCGCTACATCGTCCGTCTTCTTGTAACTCTCTCAAACTGTCATTCATGTCAGACCTCGTCTTCGGTGGTGATGCGATGCGGCCTTGTGTTTCGTCCTGCGATTCGCAATCAAAAAGCCGCCGGGTGCACCGGCGGCTCATAGGGAACGAATGTTCTGTTACATCACGTAACAAATGGCCGCCGCTGCTCTTGATTTGCACCTTTGTCTGACCGAATAAGGGCACAGGGGCAGAATCTGGCTGCTGGGTTAGGTGCGCTGGTTCGCATCCTCATCATTTGTGCTCCTTTCTTCGACCGTCCCATCTTGGCCGATGTCGGGTTGGCGAGTCAAGGGAATTACCGAACTCCTCGCCGGTTTCCTCAGTGGAGAGCACGGAATCCCATCAACCCGAGGACAACGAGGCCCAATCCGGTGGCGAGAACCCTGGCATCAGGATGTGGCCAGAGCCTCCAGAGCACCAACCCAAAGATGACAATGACACCTACGAGTTGGACAAGAACACCCAGGTCTGTCGACGGAAGCAGAATATCCAGAATGAGGTCCATCGTGGACTGGAACATCCGGTGAACCGTCCTACTTCCCAGCATCCAGTCGAACTTATCCTCGCAGTCGGTCTCAAACGACTTCTCATGTGGGGGATTCCGCTGTCAATTGCGATGTTTTTAATACCTGCGCCGGCCCGGGACGACGGCCTCCTTCTCTACAGCCTGGCCCATCTCACGGTGTTGCAAATTGCCACCTTCGGGTTCGCTGTGGAGATGACACCTCTCACCGACCAACCGTGGTTCACCTACAACAAGAGAGCCTGGCTTGCCAGCGTCAGTTCCCTGGTGGCAGCGGTGGTCGGCTTTTCGGCTCTCCTCACTCTCGCCACCTCAGCCGCCGCCCGCTACGACGTGTCGCTTCAGTTCCTCCAATTGTTGTCATCACTTGACATTGCCTGGGTCGTTGCGGCTCTCTACATCGGGGCACGAAAGCTGTGGGGTCGAGGTCTTGGTCTGGTGCTTGGTTCGATGATTCTCGCTGCTTGCGTCGGATCGATCGCCCTTTATCTGCAAACCGTGGGGTTCACCGAACCCGGAGGATGGTTGGTCGACGGCGACGCGATGTTCCGGATCGTGATCCCGTCCGACACGGTTGCCGCCGTTTTGTCGCTGACAATTCTCTTCGCCGCGTTCAGATCAGTTCAACGAACCGAGCAGGCTAGGCCCCATTCATAATCCTGGAACACAACTCGAGTTCGAGACTGAAGATGCTCCGACAACCAAGGGCGGACGGCCTCGAGAATTCTCCTTTTCCCAGCAGGAAGGAAAACCGGCATCCGATGTGGTCGCACGTAGTCAGCCCCGTACCAAAGAAGGATCCTGCTCAGCTCCACAGCATCACCCTCCCCGGCGACTGCTCCTCCGCCGGCCAAGAAGGCTCTCATCTGATCGTCCAACTGGTCATCCAGCCCTTCGCCGGTGTATGGGGAAACACGGAGCGTGGGACATGAGACCGATCCGCAAATCAGGGCTCCATGAATGCGCGGGTCCCCGAATCTCCGAATCTTGCCGTGCTCAATGGCGTCAAGACTCAACTCCTCGCCAGCCACCATGACAAGAGGCCGACTGAAACCACCCGGAACCCGAAGCACCGACGGTTGCCCATCATTGAAGGCCTCGATGGCGAGACCAACTGCACCTGCGTTGTATAGGTTGATCCAGTAGGCCAAGGACTCGTCTCGAGTCAACGTGTCGGGCTCGACCGTGGACAGTTTTGAGCAGTACGAATCCACCTGTTCGGCGAGTCCTTCTGCGCCGGGCAAACCTCTCGACGCGAGCGTTCGAAGAATCGGTGCGAACTGGCCGTGGTCGACCTCACCACTGCCAGACGGATTTGGCCTCCGGGTTCGCCAGAGCGCTACGGCGATGTTTGCCAGGACTTTGAGCGCATTTGGGCTGTCCACGGCTACGCCAACCAGCTCAGCTGACCTCATCTTCCCCTACCTCGGGAAGGTCGTAAGGTGTCATCCGTGTTCAGGTTCATGTTCAGACTCATACGAACCGCAATGATTGGTGCCTTCGGAACGGCGTTGGCAGCAAAGTTCTTGCTCGAGTCGAACGCCGAACCCGAAACAGAGGAGATCGATTTGATCTCTATTTTCGAGGGGAAACATTTGGTTTCGACGGCGGACCCGTTCTACGGCGGACACATCACGTCGATGTTTGCTGGGGTCCTTGTCGATCTGAGGAAAGCCACACCGGCCCCTACTGGTATCCATCTCAATCTGGCTGTAATGATGGGCGGAGTCAGCCTCGTCGTCCCTGAGGGTTGGAGGGTCAAGACATCAGAACAGCTCAGAATTCTTGGAGGTGGGTTTTCTGACAACACCAGAACCACATCCGAAGAGGATGTCCCAACGGTCACGATCAAAGGTTTCATCGCAATGGGGGGCTTCCGGGCCACCACTAAGTCACCTGTGGAGGCCGTCTCCTAATGACAACAAGAATCGAGGCAGCCACCCTGATTCCGGGAATAGGCGACGTCATCAAAAACGGCGTTGTGATCCTCGAGGATTCGGTTATCACCTTTGCCGGACCCGAGACAGAGGCTCCAGTCACACCAGACGCCGATGTGACCGTCACCGACTCTGTGATGCCGGGCATGTGGGAGTGCCACGGGCACTTCATCGGGATATACGGAGCCAACATCGAAGAGACTGTCACCACGAGACCGCAACTAGCGGCGATGCGCACCACCGCAGACGCTGGTCGCGCTCTCAACGCGGGATTCACCAGCGTTCGAGAAATGGGTGGCATGGGAACCTTCCTGGGCCGAGCGATAGACGAGGGTCAGGTTGTCGGGCCCAACGTCTACGGCAGCGGCTCGATGCTCTCGATGACAGGTGGTCACGGGGATTCCCACGGTATGGACCTTGGCGCGGCTCGTCTCGCTCGATCGATGAGTTGGGGCGAAGACAACATTGTTGACGGACCCGACGAATGCCGCGCAGGTGTGCGTCGAATGCTCCGCCTCGGTGCAAAGGTGATCAAGATCCACGCCTCCGGCGGCGTGATGAGCGAACTCGATGACCCCCATCTCCCGCAATTCTCCAAACCAGAGCTGGAGGCGATTGTCGACGAGGCGACTCGAATGGAGCGTCTCGTTGGAGCGCATTGTCATGGCAAACGCGGGATCATGGCGGCGCTCGAGGCCGGGATCAAGACCATCGAGCACGGCACTTACCTCGACGAAGAAACCGCCGATGCAATGGTCGAAACCGGAGCCATTCTCGTGCCGACAAGATTCGTCGTTGAGTTCTTGATGTCTGAGGGTGAGAAGAGGGGCATGCCCGAATACGCAAAGAAAAAAGGCCAGGCTGCATCCGAATTCCACGCCGACGCGGTCGCTCTGGCCCACCAAAAGGGCGTCAAGATCGCGATGGGCACAGACATTTGGATAACCGGTCTGTGGGGTCGCAACGGCGAGGAGTTGGGATACATGGTCGAAGCTGGAATGACACCACTCCAGGCCATCGAAACTGCCACAGCCAACGGCCCTGCCACACTTGGCCCTCAGGCACCAAACAGCGGTCAGTTGGTGGAGGGTATGGACGCCGATGTCATCTGTGTCTCGGGCGACCCATCAAATGATGTCTCAGTCCTCGCCGACCCCGAAAACATCACTCACGTGTTCAAAGGCGGGGTGCAAGTAAAGGGATGAGTGGGTGCAAATATGGTCGCTGAGAGACCACAGCTGCACCCGCACTTAGACGATGCGGCGTTTGGACGCCCAGCGGGCAAGTTCGTGACGATTGGAAAGCTGAAGCTTTCGCAAAACACTGGAGACATGGGTCTCCACGGTCTTGATTGAAATGCTGAGCTTGCGTGCCACCTGCTTGTAGGCATAGCCGCGGGCGATCAGCCGCAGTACGTCCTTCTCCCTCGAGGTAAGTTGATCGAGTTCCGGATCATCATCGGATGGGATCGCACCGGCAAAGGCGTCGAGCACAAACCCCGCCAGCCTCGGGGAAAAGACCGCATCACCGGCATCGATGCGACGGACTGCACTGGCCAAGTCCGGGGGCTCAATTGTCTTGGTCACATAACCCCTGGCCCCGGCACGGATCATGGCGATCACATCTTCGGCCTGGTCCGACACCGAAAGGGCAAGAAATTTGACATCGGGGTTGGTTGCAACGACCCCTTCGACAACGGCGACACCTCCGCCATCCGGCATGTGCACGTCCACTAGAACGACGTCTGGGTTCAGACCTCTGATCTCGGCGATGGCGGTATCAACGTCGTAGGCGGACCCCACTATCCGAAAATCCTCAGCCAGCTCGGCCTTTACCCCCGACAGGAAAAGTCGGTGGTCATCCACTAGGTAAACCTTCACGCTCATTGGTCCTCCACCGGCATGCGGAGCACGACCTCGGTGCCTTCACCGGGCTCGCTGACGATCTCGACCGTACCTCCCGCCTTCTCAACCCGTGTCCGTATCGAGTTGGCAATCCCTCTTCGATCGTCCTCCACGGCGGACGGGTCAAACCCGACGCCCTGATCGGTCACGAAGATCGACATCTGGTCGTCGTCAGTTTCAAAGAAGAGTGACATCCGATCAGCACCTGAGTGTTTTGCGGCATTCACCATTGCCTCCGATGCCGCCCCCACCAGGGCCTTTGTTTGTTCGTCGACGGGATGATCACCAACGGTCACCACATCTATTGGGACCTCATGATCCTCCTCCACCCGAGCGGCTGCTCCCTTCAAGGCGGTGGACACCAGGTCGATGCCGTCGAGCGGCACGATCCCATAGAGCCAGTCCCGCAATTCATTCTCTTGGTGGCGAGCGAGCATCGCCATCCTCGCTGGATCCCCACTACGTTGGATCAAGGCGAGCGTTTGGAGCACCGAGTCATGAAGGTGGGTGGCAACCTCGGCCCTCTCCTCTTGCCTAATTCGCTCGTTGCGTTCGGTTGCCAAGTCTCCGACCAACCTTCCAACCCACGGGCCAAACGCAACGGCGACACCCACACCGGTCAGAGCGATGGCCAGGAAGACCGTGCTGAATTCGAAGAGGCCACCGACGCGGATGTTGAGGATGCTCAGACCACCAATCAGTAGAACAACACCAATGAGAATCCGTGTCCGACTTGGTTTTTCAACATTGGGATCGAAGAGCCCGGCGAGTGGCGTCGGACGTGAGGAGTCGCTCAATGCAGCCGTACCGAATGACAGGGCGGCCGCGGTGAGAACAAGAACGGGATTCGGCCACCAACCGAAGGCGCCGAGGAGAAGGACCACACCAGCGAAGGCGGCGGCAAGACCCAGCGTCTGGCTGCTTCCCACTGTCTCGACTTCCTCATCCTCGATCTTGTCAAACGCGATCAGCCAAAAGGCGATGTAAAGGACCCCTCCGATACCCCATATCGACAGCAACGTGAGGAATGCTGCACGCACATATGAATCCGGGATCCGAAGCGTGTCAGCCAAACCACCGGCCACGCCGGCGACAATGCGATCGGTCTCGCGTCGTTTGAATTCGAATGAACGGATCGCAGGCACGGGGGAATGATGCCGTGAGCCGACGGCAACCACAATCAGGGATGACCCCGAACGATTCGGGGACACCTCAGGGACGTCCCCGATATGAATGTGCGACGTCAAAAGAGAAGATTGCGACATGGAACAAGAAACAACAACAACCGAGAGCTCTGAGACTCGGGCCGGGGTGCCCCAATTGGTGCGCCCTCGTGAAGGCCGGGTTCTCGCGGGTGTCTCACAGGGGCTGGCCAATAGATTCGAACTGCCGAACTGGGTTCCCAGGGCGTTCTTCGTAGTCACAGCCCTATTTGGAGGATTCGGACTCGCCTTGTACGTCGCAGGCTGGGCACTGATCAGATCAGAAGATGGAGCTGAGTCCCCTGCAGAGCGGTTCTTTGACGGAGCCTCATCCACCAAGTCGTGGATTGGCATCGGTCTGATCTTCGTGGCCGCTCTCATTCTGCTGGAGAACCTCACGTTCTTCTCAGGTGGAGTTGTGTTCGCGGCAGGACTTCTGATTGTGGGTGTCTTGCTCTATTTGGGGCACATTCCTCTGGAATCAGGCGGTGGCAAACCAAAGGAGGGAGTTCAACCGATGACAACCACCGATACCTCGGCACCTGACACCGAAACCGATTCACCAACCGACGGCTCTGCTGTCAGCGGCGTCTCCCACGCCGGTGGTGGTACACCGCCGACACCGACCCCAACTCCACCATTGCTTCCCCCATCGGCCGCAAAGCCAAAGGAGCACTCGATTCTGGGACGGATCACGATTGGAGTGATGTTGCTCGGGATGGGTGTGCTGGCAGTCCTCGACAACATCGAAGGCGTCCCCGTCTATCCCGAGCCGCGCCACTACCTGGCGTTGGCAGTCACCATTCTTGGGGTGGGGCTGCTAGTGGGAGCTTTTGTCGGACGGGCGCGCTGGTTGATTTTGGTCGCTGTGATTCTTGTGCCCTCACTGCTGTTCTCACCCGTGTTTGAGTACGACTGGAATTCGGAAACCTTCGAAGCGACTCACGCGCCGGTGGCTTTCAGTCAGGTTGAGTCGAGCTACGGAGTCGAACTCGGAGACCTCCAGATCGATCTGACCGATCTCCCCTGGGACGGCGAGACGATCGAGATCAATGCGACAGTCGATGTCGGCAATCTCGAGATCTGGATTCCGCCCGACATCGGAGTGTTTGGGAGTGCCTCCGTCGACATAGGCCGAGTGGCAGCGCCAGGACGCGAGTCAGCAGGTTTGGGAAACCCGAACCTGACATTTGACAATCCGGGCTCAAACGGAACAGTGAATCTCGACCTACACGTCGATCTCGGAAACATCGAAATCCACCGTCTGATAGGAGTCGGCCAATGAAAACACATCGCTTCGACGGAGTCTCGTTTTTCTCGGGACTCGCCATCACTCTTCTCGGTCTGATTTTCGTGATCCCAAGCGCACCGGCCGACATCGTCGATGCCATTGGCCGGTTGGGCAGTTGGTTCTGGCCGATCGTGTTCGTAGCCGTCGGGGTCGGAATTCTGATTCCGCTGCTAGTGCCTTCCAAGAAGGAGGACACTGAGGAGCTTGAAGAGGGCTCCGGTTAACTCACCACGGTCTG
>CAXMOW010000035.1:0-16125 GCA_964195235.1 uncultured Acidimicrobiia bacterium
GCAACTCGACGGACAACCTGTTGTTGCTGCTCGAGGCGGAATTTGACCGACCCGAGCAGTTCGATGTCGACAAGTTCCACTCGGATTGATGCTGGAAGAATGGTCGGGTCGATATCGAGAATCTCTTCCTGCCCAGCGAAAAGCTCCTGATACTCGATCCATGCATCGGTTTTGGACCAGTAGACAGCGGTCTCAACTTCGTCCCAACTGAGCACATCTTCGAGGAGAACTATGTGAGCCTCACTCGGGACGCCGTTCTCACCTTCATCCCATAGGAACGCGATCGCGTGGGTGCCTTCTTGCCATGCGAGAGTGTTGATCCGCACGATTTCGTTGAAAACCAATGCACCAAATGCAAGTCCTAGTGAGATGAAGACAGCGAGGATCGCTCCTGCGACGATCAGCAGATTTCGACGCAGACTGATGAATGCTTCTTTGACGAGGAAAATGATTCGGCTCATTCCTCTTCCTCCCTCGAGCCTTCGTAACGCCCGGCTTCTTCGTCGCGGGTGACCCTGCCGATGTCGAGGGCAACAACCCGACGTTGCATTGCGTCGACGATGGCGTGATCGTGCGTAGCCATGATGATCGTCGTCCCGGTGCGATTGATCCGATCAAGCAGCTTCATGATCCCGACCGATGTCTTCGGATCCAGGTTTCCGGTCGGCTCATCACACAACATGATCGGCGGTCGATTCACGAAAGACCGGGCCACAGAGACACGTTGTTGCTCGCCACCGGAAAGCTGTCTCGGATATCGCTCGGCTTTGTCCGATAGGCCAACAAGATCGAGAACCTGCTCTACCTGAGGACCTATCACAGAATGCGGTCTGCCCAGCACTTCGAGAGCGAACGCAACGTTCTCGTGAACCGTCTTGTTGGGAAGGAGTTTGTAGTCCTGAAACACCGTGCCGACAGAGCGCCGCAGAAACGGGATCTTCCACCTCGGCAGTGTGGTGATGTCCTTGCCAGCCACCCAGATCTTGCCTCGGGTCACGGGCTCGTCACGCAACATCAAACGGATCAAGGTGGATTTGCCGGATCCTGATGCACCTACGAGAAACACGAATTCGCCCTTCTGTATATCGAGGGAGACGTCGTTGGCGGCAATCGTGCCGCCTTCGTAGACTTTGGTGACGTTTTCGAGTCTGATCATGCGATCGGAGGGGAGTTTCGCAGCTACTGCTGGCTTTGCTACGGACTGAGGGAGGAGACGGTAACCACGCTACGTCGTCTATTCAGAATTGGCGCGGGTTTCGTGCTCGGCCCTCCGCCAGCGGAGATAGGCCTCAACAAAGCCCATGAGATCCCCATCCAGCACTCCTTGCACGTTTCCGACCTCGTAATCGGTACGCAAATCTTTGGCCATCTGATAGGGCTGGAGGACATATGAGCGGACCTGCCGACCCCACGCGGCCTCGCCTTTCTCGCCTCGGATTTCGTCGAGATGTTCCTGACGATCTATTCGTGCTTGCTCGGCCAGCCGAGCTTTGAGCATGGCCATGGCCCTCGCCTTGTTCTGCAGCTGGGATCGCTCGTTCTGACATTGGACGACGATGCCGGTCGGGAGGTGGGTAATCCGAACAGCCGAGTCGGTCGTGTTGACATGCTGGCCCCCGGCACCCTGTGACCGATAAGTGTCAATCCGCAAGTCATCCTCGTTTACCTCGACATCGGACTGATCGCCGAGATCAGGGACAACGTCGACTCCGGCAAAGCTGGTGTGTCTTCGGGCGTTGGCGTCGAATGGGCTGATTCTCACCAGACGATGGACACCGCGCTCGGACTCGAGCGTTCCATAGGCACGATCACCTTTGACCGTAAACGTCGCCGATTTGATGCCGGCCTCGTCTCCTTCGGTCACCTCTTCAACTGTCACCGCGAAGCCCGAATCCGACAGAAACCGCTGATACATGCGAGCCATAATTTCGGCCCAGTCCTGGGCGTCGACCCCTCCGGCACCTGCATGCACGCTGAGAATCGCGTTCGCCTCGTCGTATTCGTCAAAAAACAGTGACTCCAACTCAAGTCTATCCAGGGCAGTGGCGGACTCTCGGAGGAGTTCTAAGGCCTCCTCTTTCGACGCCTGATCGTCAACCTCTGCGGCCAACTCCAACAGGACATCGGCATCATCAATCTGGGTTGCTAGATCGTCGACTATCTCAAGAAGCCCTTCGATGCGAGCCAACCGCTGACTCACGGTGCGAGCGACATCGGGGTCGTCCCACAGATCTGGAGACGACACTTTCTTCCGCAATTGGTCGAGTTCGGCCGACTTGCCGTCAAGATCGAGAAAGTGACGCGCTCCATCAAGACGACCTCGCAATTCAGAGACAGTGGCTTGGTGGTCGGTGATTTTCATTTAATTGGCGGCGAGAAAGGGAAGACGGCGCATCGGTTTACGCTCAGGCTGCGCCGTGGCAGCGCTTGTACTTCTTGCCACTGCCGCAAGGGCAAGGGTCATTGCGACCTATCTTGTCGGACGTGGCCTGCTTCCTCGAGCCGGTGTTACCACTAGACGCACCGCTAAGCGCCGCCTGCAAGCGCTGTGGCTGGATCTTCGGCTGACTGACCTCGACGTGAAACAGGTATTTCACAGCGTCACGCTTCACCGAGTCAACAAGGTCAGCGAACATGTCAAAACCCTCGCGCTGGAATTCAGTAAGAGGGTCACGTTGACCCATCGCGCGAAGACCGATACCTGCCCGGAGATAATCCATCTCAGAGAGGTGCTCACGCCACTTGTTGTCGATCACTGACAGCATCACAGACTTCTCAACTCTCTTGAGAATGTCGCTACCAAGTTCCTCTTCGCGTTCTTCAAATCTCGCCATTGCCTCTTCGATGGCGAGATCGATCACATCCTCGACGTCGTATGAACCCTCGAACTTGGAACTGTCGATCTTCGTTGGATAGAACTGGTCGAGCTCCCGCTTGAGAGCGTCCCAATCCCAATCGGACTTGGAGAGATCGGATGAAAACTCAAATTCGACAATGCCGGCGATCGCAGATCCGATCCAGTCTTCGACCAGATCGTCGCTGGCCGTGCCTTCGAGGATCGACTTTCGCCATTGGTAGATGCTCTCCCGCTGGGAGTTCATCACCTCGTCATACTTCAGCACATTCTTGCGAATCTCGAAGTTTTGCGACTCCACTTGACGTTGAGCACGCTCGATGGACTTGGAGACCATCTTGGCCTCAATCGGTTGGTCCTCGGGAAGTTTCAACTTCTCCATGACACCCGACACCCACTCGCCCTGGAACCGGCGCATCAAGTCGTCTTCCAGCGAGAGGTAGAATCTGGACTCACCGGGGTCGCCCTGTCGCCCGGACCGGCCTCGGAGCTGGTTGTCGATGCGACGTGAATCATGTCTCTCGGTTCCAACCACGTAGAGACCCCCGGCTTCGAGAACGATTGCCTTGTTTGGAGCGATCTCCTCGTCGAATTCCTCGGTCAGCTTCTTCTCCAGCTCATCATAAGAAGGATCGTCAGATGCAACCCCACGCCTCTTCAACTCGGTGCGGGCCATCCCCTCGGGGTTCCCTCCGAGCATGATGTCAACACCTCGACCAGCCATGTTGGTAGCCACAGTCACGGCTGCGGGCCGGCCGGCTTGAGCGATGATGTCCGCCTCACGAGAGTGCTGTTTGGCGTTTAGCACCTCGTGTTTGACTCCCTCCTTGTCTAGAAGCCTCGAAAGAAGCTCAGAACGCTCGATTGAGATCGTGCCAAGGAGGACAGGCTGCTTGCGGTTGTAACGCTCCTTGACGTCTTCAACTAACGCGCCGAACTTTCCGGTCTCCGACTTGTAGACGAGGTCGCCCTGGTCCATACGAACCAACGGCATGTTGGTTGGGATCGCAAGCACCTCGAGGCTGTAGATCGAGGCCAACTCGGCGGCTTCCGTCTCGGCGGTGCCGGTCATACCCGCGAGCTTCTCGTAGAGCCGGAAGTAGTTCTGGAGAGTGATTGTGGCGAGAGTTTGGTTCTCCTCCTTGATGTGGACACCCTCTTTGGCTTCGATCGCCTGGTGGAGTCCCTCGGAATAGCGCCGCCCCTCCAGCACCCTCCCGGTGAACTCGTCGACGATCTTGACCTCACCATGATCGACGAGGTAGTCCACGTCGTTGCGATATAGAGCTTCGGCTTTTAGAGCGGTCTCCAGATGATGCACGAAGTCAACGGCGGCATGGTCGTAGAGGTTCTCTACACCCAGAATCTGCTCCACCTGGGTGACACCCTCCTCTGTGGTGAGCACCTGTCGCTTCGCTTCGTCGACCTCGTAGTGGACTCCGTTCTGAAGACGACCGGCGATTCTGGCAAAGTCTCGATACCACTTGGCGCTGTCGGCGAGCTTGCCCGAGATAATGAGCGGCGTCCTCGCCTCGTCAACAAGAATCGAATCCACCTCATCGACGATGGCGTACTGATGGCCGCGCTGCACCCGGTTCTCGGCGGCCATGGCCATGTTGTCGCGCAGGTAGTCGAATCCGAACTCGTTGTTGGTCCCGTATACGATGTCTGACCCGTAAGCCGGGTGACGCTCGGTTGTCGGCATGTTGTTCTGGATCAATCCGACACTTACGCCCAGAAACCCGTGGACGTGACCCATCCACTCGGCATCTCGACTAGCGAGATAGTCGTTGACAGTCACCATGTGGACACTGTTGCCGGACAGCGAGTTGAGGTATGCAGGCATCGTCGAAACAAGGGTTTTGCCCTCACCCGTCTTCATCTCGGCAACCATCCCCTTGTGCAGGGCAGCGGCTCCGACCACCTGAACGTCGTAATGCCGCTGGCCGAGGACACGCTTGGCAGCTTCGCGAACACTGGCGAACGCTTCAATCTGGATATCGTCGACTGTGGCACCATTGCTGATGCGATCTCTGAATTCGATTGTCTTGGCTGTAAGCGCCTCGTCACTCAGTGACTCGAACTGGGGTTCAATGTCATTGACTGCGGTGGCAATCGTCTCGAATTCCTTGAGAGTCTTACCCTCGCCGACGCGAAGCACCTTCTGAAAGATGGGCATTTGGGGTCTCAATCCTACCGATAGTGAGAAGTAGACGGGCCACTAGTGGCCTATCGCTGCCGTCGCTCAGGTGACTTCGATAAGCCCTTCGCGGTAGGCCCAGTTAACAGCCTCGAAGCGGGACTTCATTCCGAGCTTGTCGAGGATATTTCGGACATGATTGCGGACTGTGTTCTCAGAAATGTAGAGCTTGTAGGCGATTTCCTTTGAAGTATTCCCTGTGCCGACCAAAGTCAGAATCTCCAATTCTCTCCCAGTGAGCCCAGAACGACGGGTGGCCGAGGTCCCTTGGTGACGGAGAAGGTCACGCAGGGCTGAAAAGAGCTTTCCCCCCATCGCCGGGGAAACTGCTGCACCGCCGTCGAGTACATCGTGCATGCCTGACACAAGTCGTGGAAGCGGTGTGTCTTTGGTCAGATACCCCGACGCACCAGCCTTGACCGCTGCCAACAGATCTTCAGAGCTTTCGCTGGTGGTCAGTAGAACAACTCGGCTTCGTGGACTGGTCTTGATGATGGTGCTGACGACTTCGAGCCCAGACATACCGGGCATCAGGAGGTCAAGCATCACGAGATCGGGCTCGTGCTCCCGGGCAAGGTCGATGCCTTTCATGGCGTCTGCGGCGACCCCAACAACTTCAAAACCCTCCTGAGTGAAGGCTGCTCTGAGTGCTTCCCGGAATAGTTCGGCGTCGTCGACTATTACAACAGATGCCATCGGCTCAAACCTGTGTTGTCGGGTGGGCGGCTGATAGGCGCAAGAGACTAGACACCTCTGGAACCACATTCGCGACCACAGCAGACTGGACCCGGTCGGGCCCTAATGAGCGAACTGCCGCGTCAAGGGTGGCTCCGGTTGTGAAGACATCATCGACCACGATCACCGGGCCTTGAGTAAGACCCTGGACCCGATAAGGGAAGACTGGCTTTTTGTGGTCGCCTCCAGCCCTTCTCATTGAGTGGGGATGCGAGACAAGAGACCGAACCACCGTCGACCCTTTCGCTTGCGCCAATTTTCTCGCCATGATCAGGGCAGGGTCGACCCCGTAGCGAACCTGACGCGAGATCGACCTGGGGACTGGAACGAAAGGCAAGACAGGCAGCCGATCCGCCAGGACCGCTGTCACCAGCTCCAGATAGTTGGTAAGCCCCCGGTACTTGAGATGGTGGACGAGGTCGCGGGCCGGGCCTGTATGTTCGAAGGCAGACACCAGCCGAATCCCACCGACAAGAAGTCGATCGCTGGCAGATCGCATTCGGCTCCGACACGGCTGACATAGAAGACGTGTTCTGGTGGGGCGATAACACGACTGGCAGATCATGACTTGATGTGTACGGGAAGGCAGGGACAAGTTCATCCAGCCCTAATTTGGGCCCCGTCCGTTTCGGGCTTTTGCCGATCCAAATCCCCCAACGTCGCTGCCCTCCTGGGGAGGAAAGGATCTAAGGGTTGTTAGGTGCCTTCTTGCCACCCACTGAGATAGGCAACCTGATCTTCGGTTAGGTATTCGAGACCACCACCGAGACTCGCCAACTTGATGGACGACACCTGCTCGTCAACCTCCCTGGGCAGTGTGTAGATCTTCGCTTCGAGGTCATCACGATTCTTGATTAGGTATTCGGCTGCCATTGCCTGATTTGAAAAAGACATGTCCATCACATCGGCTGGATGGCCTTCAGCAGCTCCGAGGTTCACCAGACGTCCCTCGGCAATGAGCAGGATGCGACGACCGTCGGACATCACGAACTCCTCGAGGTTGGTTCGCACCTCACGGCGATCAACCGAAGCCGCTCTCAAGGAGGCAAGGTCGAGCTCGAGGTCAAAGTGACCCGAGTTGGCGAGAATCGCACCGTCTTTCATCTTCTCGAAGTGCTCCATCCGGAGGACGTGTTTGTTGCCCGTCACCGTTACGAAGATGTCACCTTCGACAGCAGCATCGGCGGCGGTCATAACCCGAAACCCGTCCATCGCTGCCTCGAGTGCTCGCACAGGGTCTACTTCAACCACAATCACCTTCGCGCCAAGCCCATCCGCCCTCGAGGCCACACCGCGGCCACAGTCGCCGTATCCCACGACCACCAGGTTCTGACCAGCCAGTAACAGGTTGGTGGCCCGAATGATCCCATCCAGCGTCGACTGTCCGGTCCCGAAGTGATTGTCAAAGAGGTGTTTGGTCGCGCTGTCGTTCACCGCAACCACTGGTACACGAAGTGTCCCGTCTGCGGCCATCGCCCGCAGCCGTATCACACCGGTGGTTGTCTCTTCGGTAGAGCCAATCACTTCGAGGTCCCGTCTATCGGTGTGGAGAAGGGTGGCCAAATCCGCCCCGTCGTCCATCGTCACCGCCGGCTTGTGGTCGAGAACCGCGTTGATGTGTTTGTAGTAGGTGTCCGGATCCTCACCGCGAATCGCGAACACGGGGATTCCTTCGGCGACCAGGGCTGCGGCGACGTCGTCCTGGGTGGACAATGGGTTTGATGCACACAGAAGTGGCTCTGCCCCACCATCGCGAAGGGCGAACATCAGATTGGCCGTCTCCGCAGTGACATGTAGGCACGCTGCGATCACATAACCTTCGAAAGGCCGCTCCTGCAGATACCTCTCACGCACAGTTTTGAGCACTGGCATGCGCCGTCCGGCCCATTCCACCCGCCGGGCACCGTCGGGAGCCAGATCTGGGTTGGCGATGTCGTAGTTCATGAATTTTCCTCGGCTAGAAGCTTTTTGAGTTTCTCAATCGTTGCCACCGGCACCGGATCGACCCCAGCCTGGTTGGCAAGCATCCAGGAAACGAGATCGCCGACAATCGTCAGCGAGATCAGACGAGCGAGTAGTGATACGCCGCGCGACGTCACCTCGCCCACCCAGGGGACCGCATCTTCGGTGAGAGCCGAGGTGTGGGCAAGTCGGGGGCCGATGCGATCGTGGTCGCTTTTATCGCGCAATGCGACGATCCCCAGGCTCTCTTTGGTGAGATTTGCGAGCGTCTCCCATCCGGTGATCTCGTTGTGGTCTAACTCGGGGAGGATGGAGTACCACGCAGGCACCTTGGCGTTCTCGTTGATCTGGGTCTTCCACCGTTGTGCCACCACCCCGCTCACCGGGCCTCCGCCGTAGATGATGGGAATGCGGGCGCTCAGGCTGGTGGCGATGGCTTCGGCCTGGATCCACTCAGGACTGCCCTCGGTCAATGCTGCGTCGGCTACGTCTGCAGCCTCGACGAAGTTGAGCCGCTGGTCATCGATTGCATAAGCCCCCTCCAGAACACGAAGCGCTGCGCCAACCATGTACCCGACAGCCGCCCGTGGTTGCTTACCCGTCGGCACCTGAATCGAAGGCCAGCCGTGATTCTCTGACAATTCGGCAAGTCGCCCGCCGGTTGTGACGGTGGCGACAGAGAGTCCTGATTCGTGACCGGCCACGGCGACTTCCAGAGTCTCCTCGGTGTTGCCGGAATATGAGGCTGCGACGACTAACGGACGCTGACGGACCGCCCAAAGAGGGATAGGGCCGTAACCCTTGTGGACGGTTACTCGGGTGCCAAAGGGCTCCGCGACGGCTCGCAAATAGTCGCCGGCGATACCCGATCCACCCATACCTGCGTAAAGAACCTCTGAGTTGGTACCAACTGTTGGCGCCTCGGTCTGGGCCGCCCAGCGAAGTTGGGAGCCGAGGCTTTGGATCTGTTCGAGCATTTCAGGCATTTGGGCCCCCTTCAGCCTCGTCGACAAGCATGATCGGGATCCCGTCCCTAACGGGGTACCGGCGGTGGCATTCAGTGCACTCGAGACGGAAGGCTTCCGCGTCTTGGATCAGATCGGCTTTGTCCACCGGGCAGACCAATATCTCAGCAAGCGCAGGGTCGATCAGACTCATTGATATTCCTCCAAGATTGTCCTGACACGCTCGACGATCTCATCGACTCTTTGAGGATTTGCGGCCTCGACGTTCAGACGAAGCAACGGCTCTGTGTTCGAGGGACGAATGTTGAACCACTCCGCTCCATAGTCAACGGTGAGGCCATCAACATGATCGATAGCCCCGTTGTACACCGAGTCCTCTACATGCTGCAAAGCGACATTGACATCGACGACTTCGAAATTGATCTCGCCCGAAGTCGCATATCTCTCCACGTCCTGGCGTAGCTCGGATAAAGATCGGCCATCTTCGGAAAGAATGCTGAGAAGTACCAGCATCGCCATCATTCCAGAATCAGCCCGAAAATTGTCGCGGAAGTAGTAGTGCCCACTGTGCTCGCCTCCGAAGACGGCGTCTGTATCCGCCATGATTTGTTTGATGAAGCTGTGACCGACACGGGTGCGCACGGGTATTCCCCCGAATTCCCGAATGATCTCGGGCACGGCATGCGACGTAATCAGATTATGAACAACCGTGGCCCCCGGATTCTCCTCGAGTAGATGACGGGCGATCAACGAAGTCACCGTGCTCCCACTGAGAGGCACTCCGGTGTCGTCGAGAAAAAACGCCCTATCGGCGTCGCCGTCGAACGCGACCCCGAGATCGAATTCACCCGTCTCGACGAGTTCAACCAAATCGGACAAGTTCTCCTCAACCAACGGATCGGCAGGATGATTGGGAAAGGTCCCGTCCGGCTCGAGATATAAACCGTCGAGAGACGCTTCGATCCGATTGAACACTTCCTCGATGGCAATCCCTGCCATACCGTTGCCACCATCGACGGCAACTCTGAGCGAACCGATACTCGTTGAATCGACTACGGAAAACAGATGATCGACGTAGTCCGTGACAACTTTGCTCGAAGAGACAGACCCGGAGAGAATCGATGTCACCTGTCGCCGCGCCAAGACGGATTCCTTGATTTCGTTGAGTCCGGTGTCCGCCCCAACCGGGGCTGCTGCGGCCCGACACAGCTTGAGCCCGTTGTACTCGGCTGGGTTGTGGGACGCCGTAATCATCGCTCCCGGCACGTCATGCGCCCCCGAGTAGTAATAAACGACGTCCGTTGGCACTTCGCCTAGATCGACCACGTCCGAACCGGCAGCAGTGATACCCCGGGCCAAGGCATCGAAAAACTCCGGAGAGCTCGGTCGACAGTCCCTCCCAACAGCAATTGTTGACGCGCCAGCCAACCGGGCAAATGCGTTGCCGACAAGCTCGTATAGCTCGGCATCGAGTTCTCCGGTATCACTCCGGCCACGAATGTCATAAGCCTTGAAAACGATATGCGGATTCATCGGGACGAGGAGTGTACGAGATGGAACGCAACAGACTCCTAATGGTGTCGCGACACATACACTCCCCCGTCCCAATGACTTCCACACTTGTCGTCGTTGTGCCCGTGTACAACGAGGCCGACTACATCCCAACGGCCTTGCCATCACTGATCAGCACTATGGATGAGGTTGACGTTCCATACCGCATCCTTCTCGTCGAGAACGGGTCCAGCGACGGGACAGCTGAAGTCGCCAAACAGGTAGCAGCAGATTCAGCAGTGGAAGTGATCTCTCTCCCGGACGCCGACTACGGAGCAGCCATGCGACGAGGCTTTCTCGAGGCTGATGGGAACTGGGTGGTCAACTTTGACATCGACTATTTCTCTGCCGAGTTCCTGCGATCTGTCCTCAGTCAGCCATCGTCTGTCGACGTTGTGATCGCGTCAAAGCGAGATCCTGAATCGGACGACTTGAGACCCCCGATTCGCCGAGTCGCCACATTCGTCTTCAACCTCCTGTTGCGCATCATCTTGGACTCGAAAGTTTCTGACACTCACGGAATGAAGGGGTTCCGCTCGAAACTGATCAAGGAGCTGACGCCACAAGTCGTCAGCACCGAAGATCTGTTCGACACCGAGCTAGTCATCAGGGCGGAACGGAGTGGCTACTCGATTGTTGAGGTACCGGTGACCGTCGAAGAACTCAGGGCCGCCAAGTCCTCACTGATCAAACGCGCCCCGAGAACGGTGGCCGGCCTCTTCAGGATTCGTGGAATTCTGAAGGGCTAGCGGCGCGTCTAGACCTAGTCCACACATAGACCCCCCCGAAGATGAGTCCGAGAACGCCCAGCAATGTGAGGAGCTCGCCGGTCGACTCGGCCCAAGTGTCTTCAAAAACCAATTCGACGTTGGCCTCGGTCGGCACAACAACCATCAACGAAGGCGCCGCCCGCCAAGGCCCATCCGCGCCCTTCGCAGTCCAATTTGGGAAGTAGGAGATTTTTATCACGTGTGGAACACCAATCGCGTCAGTTGTGAATGAGATCCGGTGGTCCTCCAAAACAATGTCGCTCACACCGCCGGTTGGAACGGCCAGCTCGACGTTGGGACGTTCAGCGAGCCCTTCGATGCGTGGCCACTCCACTGGACCGTCTGCAACCACCCAGCGGGCCATTTCGTCAATGTCTTCGTACCACTCGAGAGCCATGTCGTGAAATGAGGGAAGAGGTTCTCCATCAGACCCGGTCACAGTGTCCGAACCGATGAGGGCACTGAATATGCCACGCTCAGGAACCTCATAAACAGCTGGCAGGTGAGTGGCGACACCAACAATCTCCGTTGCCGGAAGTCGATATATGTGGAACGGCTCCGTTGTTGTGATCTTCTCGAAGTCTGAGATTCCGTCGGCCTTTTCCGCGGCCTCCGGAGTGAACGACACGTAATAGTCGACTCCATAGACGTCCATGTGGCTGAGGCCCCGTTCCATGTCAAAGGAGTGGTATTGCAGTCCTGGAATCGGATTGGACGACTTGAAGGACATTTCAGAATGGTTGATGAAATGGAACGGAGTCGTCAGCGAAGACTCGAAGTAGAGCCCTTCCATCGACTTTTGCGACCCTTCTGTCCAATACGGAATCAGCATCGGCGACATTGGAGTGCCGTACTTGTTCAGACCTGAGTTGTTCTCCCACATCACCCGACCGTCGGGAAGCTTGTCCAGTTCGATCATCAAAGACTGGTACTCCGGCCAGGGCTCCTTGGCCTCGTAGCCTTCGTAGTTCCACTTGGACCAGCCATCGATGAAGGTCACTCCGGCAGTGGCGCCAAGCACAACAACGGCGACCGCTGTGGTGGTCAAGAAATTACGAGTGCTGACGGTCGAGGGAGTCAGGAAACTGAGTCCCAAGAGAATCAGTCCAGCAAGAGCGACCAGGGTCCACGCCCAAGTGGGGAACTCCGTCGAGTCGATCACCAAGCCCATCGCCACGCCAATGCCGATCAGCAGGACCAGACGTGGCCAATGGGTCGAAATCCTGGCCGGCAGACGTCTCGACATCCAAACGACCGCGGCGCCGAACCCGATCGCCGCAAAGAACGCAACCCCGAAGTACCAATAAGGAAGCAATCGCCCGTTCCACAGTTTCCACCTCTCCCCATCAAACATCTCAGGAAGAAGGTCAGGAAGAATGTTGGGGAGTGGGAAATAGATGACAGGTAGCAAGGTGGCGGCGATCATCGGCGCGGCCCTCGAAGTCCGTCGCAAAGCCCAGACAGCCCCGGGTATGGCTATGGGCAAGAGGAGCCACAATTCGACTGGAAAGATCTCCTCCCAGCGGCTCAGCGGAGTCCAGGCCATGTCAGAGGTGAGACCTATCCGAGCTAGAAGGGGTAACGCCCAGAAAGCCGCGATTGCAAAGCCCCAGACCCAGATCGCCAGCGTCCGCCAGAAACCCTTCCGCCAGGCGAGAACAAAAAGGGAGGCAAAGATGACCACGATCGTCGTAAGCACGTGGGACAGCGCAGTGACGGCCAAAGCCAAGGCGGCCCACTTGGTGAACTTCCGGTCATCCCGAACTGCCTTGATGAGCAGTCCCAAGTAGACCAGGGATAAGGCGAATGACCACGAATAAGAAAACTCACCCGCCAGCGTCGAGGCGACGTTGCCGCCGTAGATAGAGAAACTCTCGTAAAAGGCGAATACCGCACCAGCCCCCGCGGCAATAAGCGAGACATGACGGCTGAGGGCCATGGCCCGGGTGTGGAAGTAGATAGCTGGCGGCAACGCGAGAAGACCCAGTGTGGTGACCAGCTTGAACGCCACGCCGTAGGGCAGAACGAGGTCAAGCGCGACGATCGTTAGGGATGGGAGGGGAAAGTAGAAATAGAAGGCCGGGAATCCGGCAAACCAGTCGTTCGACCAGCCCAGGATCCGACCTTCGGGCAGGAGATTGTCTCTCAGATAAGCGGGTCCAAATACGTGGGCACCGGTGTCGCCACCGGTAGGCGTAGTCGGAGTGAAGATAAGCCACGGACTCAAGACCAAGAAGATGATCAGAGCGGTCCCCAAAACCAGGACGATCGGGAGGATGGGGATTTGGTAGAGCTTTCCCCGAAGGGTGCTCACGTCTTTGATTGCCGGACAATCTCCAAGATCTGCGTTACGTCAAGGTCCTTGCCGTGACGGTTCCACCACTTCTCTTCGCAGTTGTGGCACGAGAAAAAAAGCACCTCGGTGCCATCTGGAAGAACGTGTTCTATCTCAAGAACGTCGGTTTGAGAACAACTGGGGCAGTCCATGGGCCTCGAATCGTCGGCAACCGACATGTAAGTCGAAGCAGGCGCCTACACCAACGACTCCTCGTCGAGAAGCCTGCCGACGTATCGACTTCTCCGCTTTCCGTCTTCGGTCCAATACGCATACCAGTAAGGCCCATGGGGGCACTTGGTGCAACCAGCCTTGCCACATTGGACCATCTGTTGCCGCATGCTGACTTGAGGATCTGAGGAGGAATTCAGTGCACCTGAACGCTCGAGTTGCGCCCTTGTCAGGATCTGAAGACGACGTAGGTCGTGTTCGTCGAGATCCTTGACCGCATCCAGGAGATCACGGTCGAGAGGCGCCATAGTCCCGGCGTGCTACGCCACGTGGACAGGCGCGAAGAGTCGGGTAACTGTGCGCCGGTCGGTGAGCGTCCATCCGTGGGGCGGTGTCATCCGGTCGCCGTGGTCGGCGCAGAGCGGATAGGTATAAGGCTCGACAGCTTCGGTCAGGTCGTCCAGCCAGACAGCGCTGTCCGTATAAACAAAGGTCATGATCGAGGCGGCGGGGGACCCGCAGCGTGCGCAACTCACTGTCATCACTACCACGCTAGAAGTCGCGAAAACCTCAATCAAGGACCCAGCCGGCTGAGAGCCTTCTCCGGCTGCCCCGGAAACAGCGTTCCTGAACCATCTGCCTCGACTACAAGCGTCGCTGGTACTGCCACCACACCTAGCTCGTGAAAGAGGGCGGGTTCTCGCTCCCAGTTCATCTCAATGAATCTGTCTCCGAGTCTCTCGGTGAGCTTGCTGCGTGCGGGTCGACAGTCCTGACAGGTAGATGAGGTGAAGAGATACACCCCAGCGATCAGACCTGTCGATTCAAGACGACGAGGACTGCCACCGGCCCGAGAGCGCAGGATCAACGTGACGACGAAAGCCATCCCAAGGGCGCCGGCGATGAGCCCCAGTCGGATCCAGATCTCATCCATCTGACATCGGAACACCAATCGCGGCAACGGACGAATGGTCGCGATGCCCCGACCACATCACAACAGTTTCGCCAACCGACTCGATCAAGTACCCGTCGGCGGCCTCCAAGGCCAATTCGAGCACGGAGTCAGAACCCACGATCAGAGTTCGCGTTGTCGTCGCCTGTCGAAGGGGACGAATGGTGACCGTGCTGTCGTCGATTGAAATATTGAGGATCACAACCGTTGCCCAACCTCCTTCGGGGACGCCGGCCCCTGGCAAAAACCAGCGGTTTGCTCCGCGGGAGCTGGCAGTAGTCACGCTTAGCCCATCCTCAGACTCCAACCTCAACGTGGGAACAATCGGTGCGGTGGAGATGACTCTCAGCGCCACCGGATTCTCACTGAGGGCGGTTATGTCGATTGTCTCCTGACCGCGAGCGGGCAACGTCCCGTTCAGCAGCCCTTCCTCGAGTCCCTCCGGACCGTAGAAATCGACCTGATACTCAACTTGGGCATTGTTCGGCGTGGCAACCACAACCTCTCGGCGACCTCTGCCACCAGGGATTGGGATGAACCAATCCTGAGCAGCCGGAACGGCCTGCCATACGGCGCTCTCGCCCGCAACGCCCTGACGACCGACGCTGATAACTCGTCCACGACGGGTCTCGATGGCAACGGATAACGTTTCGCGCCCTGGCACAAACTCGGTGAAATCGATGACCGTCGAAGAACGCGGCGGAACGATCACCGACTCAAACCGCTGATTGGACTCGATGCCGGCCTCGGAGTGCACCGTGAGCTCCACCACCGCCTCCCCGGCATACGGATTCATCAGATGCAACTCAAACGTGTCCCCGCTGGCAGTCGTCGCACCGGCAAGAAAGGTGAGGGGGTAGGGAACCGAAGCGCACGACTCGGAAGACATCGACTCGGCACCCGAAACGAGTGCTCCGGCGGCCGAAGACGCTACCGGCATCTCAACGAGACCACCCACGGTGCCCACCGCGGCAACATCGACCACGGGGATCGTGATCGACCCCGACGACCCGGTCTGGTGGCCGATGCTGCCAGCAGTTTCGCCGCTGGCAAACAACGTCAACCTGACAGGTCCATCAACTGTGGAAAGCACCGAGATTTCCGTCGTCCGCCCGCTGCCTTCCTCAACGGCACACACTGCGACCGGCGACTCCTCCGCAGTCACATCTGGCTGGGGTGATGGCGCCTCCGGGGCCGGAAGGAGCACCGCCACTGCCGCCAACGCGACGATGACAACGAAACCCAGGTACCTCACGACCTACTCCGTCCAATCGCGACCAACAGGAGCCCGCCGGCAAGCAGTCCTGCGCTGACCAGGGCGAGAATCTTGTCGAGGGTTGATCCGACGAAAGAAGCGGTACCGTTGACGGCGCTGACGCTCGACCACCAATCGATCGAACCTGACTCTGGCTGCCACCCAGCCGCATGGTTTAGTGCGAGAGTGACCCTCCCCGAGCCTGGTTCCCCAATAAAGCCGGCGCGATCCCGTCGCCACACTTCATCCACCGCACCTTGGGCGAGAGCCACCGAGGATGAGTTCTCGAAGACTCTCGAGTTCGGATCCAGGGGGGTCGGAATCAGGTCGATCTGAGCAAGAAGCACCTGATCCAGACGGAACTCCGGACCGTCG
>CAXMOW010000036.1:0-15723 GCA_964195235.1 uncultured Acidimicrobiia bacterium
CGACCAGGGTGGATGCCGGCTTTGGTCTAGTGATAGTGGTCCGCCCTATGAATGATTGCTACGTCTCGTTGGCACCATTCATGCGACAGACCACTAGAAGTAGTCGTCGTCGTCGAACGGCTCCGCTGTGTCTGACAGCTTCTCGGTAATCCAGGCGTCGATCTCAGCCCAGATGTCGTAAAGCCACTCTTCCTGCCCTTCAGGTAGCGGGATGTTCTCTGCGGGCACATACCAGAGCCGTGTGGCGATTTGGGTGTCCATGGGCATACTTCGCCAGATGTCGCCGGCGCTGACGAGCGCTTCCAAACCGGCGTGGCCCACGAAGAACACATCGGTTTTCTCGGGTGCCGCCGCCAATGCAGTCATCACACCCTTGGGCTTGGGCGGCAGTGTGTTCTTGAGCTCTTCGGCTCGCTCCGCGAGGTCGGGGCGGCCGATCTCTTTGAGTTTCTGGATGGCCCTGAGGTGACGTTTCAGCGTGTAGTTGCCCCCTTCGGGGAAGATCACAAAGGCGTCGGCCGGAGTCATCGTTCGAGACATGTCATCGATCGCCTCGATCACAGGGTCGCCTGCCTTTTTTTGCTGTGGCACGAAAGTCGCCGGAATCCGGTTGAGAATGATGTCGGCGGCAGGATCCCACTGCAAGAACTCCTTGAGAACGATCCGGGGCCTTCGACGAAATTGGCTCATAAGCCCGTCCATCAACAGGAGGGAGTCTCCTGGACCGGCATGCCGGGAGAGGATCAGAGCCGGGCGCCTTTCCGACCCAACTGTTACCGGCAGGTCGGCGTCCGAGACAATGCTGACCTTGAAAGTGAATTTCGCGGACGCGACGATTCGGCGCAGCATCCAGGCAAACAGCCGGAAGTGAGCTTTCTGAAAGGCTGGAGAACCCTGCTTCCAACCGAACCCAGAGGCCAGCCAGAAGACAAACAGGACAACAACGGCCGTCACGTCCACTAGCAAATAAAGAAACATGAACCACACGACACGCAGGGGCCGCCACTTGCCCGGGACGTATCTGGACGCAAACGCAACTACAAACAGAACGATCGGCAAGGACACCAAAACGAGGGTCATGCCGAGGACAAACGCCGGGTCGATGAACAGTCGCCGGACCCACTTGGGTGGCAGTCTCATTTAGACCCTCGGTCGGCCAGGTATTTCTTTGTTGCCACATAGGCACCGTCGACCAACTGTTTGGTGCTGCCGGTGTCCTTCCACTTGATTTGCCGGCGATCGTCAAACGAGACAGGGTTTCCAGAAGGCAGAACGTGGAGTTCAACACCCGCCGGGATGTTCTGTAGCGCTCGAGCGAACATGTGACGACGAGCTATCTCAAATGCGATCAGGGCCGACTCGTGGAGCCTTTCAGGTGGACGGAGCGGTGCCTCGATACGGCCTACTTGGAGCACGTAGATCACCTCAGCACCGAGTTTGACTGCCCGATCCAGAGGCACTGAGTTGACCAGTCCCCCGTCGTAGAAGTGCTCGCCGTCGATCTCAACCGGAGGAAACAGGGCGGGCACCGCCGCCGAGGCAAGCAGCGACGGCAGCAATGGGCCCTCTGTGAACCAGTGCTCACCCGACTTCTCGATCGATGCAGCGACACACTGGAAGGGGACTTCCAGGTCCTCGATGCGCTTGTCCCTGCCGTGCACTTGCTCGAGGACGAGTTGGAGCTCCTTCGTCTTGTGGATCGCGGGCTGCAGGGTGGCGACATTGACGATCCTATCGATAAGGCCACCCCGGAAGACATCAGCCTCCGAGAGCGACTTCCAGAGGTCCATTAGACGGCTAACCCCGGCTTCGCCCGGCCTGTCAGCGACAACCGATCCGTTGAAGGCTCCGATCGAGGTCCCGAGAATCAGATCGGGGTGAATGTCCGATTCGACGAGGGCTTTGAGCATGCCGACTTCGACGGCGCCCCAGCGTCCACCCCCGCCCATGACGAAAGCCGTGTGGTGACTCTCCCTCACCCACTCGCCTCTTCGATATACCACTCAGTGAAGTCGTAACAACGACCCTCTTCATCAAATCGGATCACGAAGAGGTTGCGATAGGACAATGGCGGTTCGAGATATCGAGTCCGCCCGGTCACAACTGCCAGCTCATCATTCTCGACCAGGGGCTGCCACTCGAATTCCCAGTTCTCTTCGTCGTCGTCTATCTCCGCCCACCAGGCGACGATGGCCTCGATCCCATTGTGCTCCCCCACCGAAGTCTGCGAATCGTATACGGCGTCGGGTGAAAAGAGACCCGCAATCTGGGAGGGGTCGTTTGTACTCCAAGCCAGCACATACCCGTCCATCCACTTGTCGAGACGTTCGCTCATTGGGCCCGAAAGTTAGCGTCGTACTAGACAGACCACTAGGTGGCTCTATCACCTCGTCGAATCCCAAGAGCGGCAGCCAGGGCCTCGTATTGGTCAAGATGCAGTGACTGCGGGCCATCACTCAATGCGGTGTCGGGGTCAGGGTGAATCTCCACCATGATCCCGTTCGCCCCGATTGCCTGGGCGGCCAGGGCCAGCGGCGGGACGAGGTCTCGGGCGCCGGCAGCGTGCGACGGGTCGACCAGCACCGGGAGATGAGTTCGACCCTTCAAAACCGGGACTGCGCTCAAATCGAGCGTGTTTCGAGTCGATGTCTCGAATGTTCGAATCCCGCGCTCACAAAGCATGACCTGCTGGTTTCCTTCAGCCAGTATGTACTCGGCCGCCTGGAGCAATTCGTCTAGCGACGAGCTCATGCCCCGCTTGAGCATGACAGGTCTGTGAGTTCGGCCAGCGGCCTGCAACAACGCGAAGTTCTGCATGTTGCGAGTTCCGATCTGAAGGATGTCCGCCTTCTTGGCCACGTGTTCTACGTCTGCGGGCGAAATAACCTCGGTCACGACCGGAAGGCCAAAAGTCTTCCCGGCTTCGGCAAGCATGTCGAGGCCTTCGTAGCCGAGTCCTTGGAATGAATAAGGCGAAGTCCTGGGCTTGAAACACCCGCCGCGCAGGATGGACCCACCGGCATCGCGTACGACTCGCGCTGTCTCGGTGATCTGGTCCCATGACTCGACCGCACAAGGCCCGGCGATGAGTACAAGATCATCCCCACCGACCTTGACACCGGCGACCTCAACCACGGTGTTGGCCTCCTTGTGGCCCCGACTCCCCAGCTTGTAGCCCTTGGGGGTCTTCGGAGCGGGCCGTGCCGCAAGCAGCTCATCTCTCCCACTCGGCTCGACCTGGCCGGCCTCGCGTCTTACGGCTGTCGGACGCAAGTCTCTCGATGGGTACGACCCGAGCACCTTTAGAAACCTGACCTGCCTGGTGAGCGCATCTATGACACTCGCCACGTCCAGGTCAGAGGAGTCCCCAGCGAAATCGAGATAGAACAATTCTTCCCGAGGGTTACTCGGGATAGGTCTCGACTCCAGTTTCACCAGATTGATTCCGCCATCGCTGAAAGTGGCGAGGGCGTCCATCAACGCCCCCGGATGGTTACCGACAGCCATGACAATCGAGGTCTTCGTGGGGACTCCTTCGGGTACATCGGCCGGCTCAGGCGCTACTACCACGAACCTCGTGTAGTTCTCGGCACGGTTGGCGATCCCTGTCTTGAGAACTTCCAGACCAAAGAGCCGAGCAGAATCCTCGCTGGCAATAGCGGCGATGGAGGGGTCGCCGAGATCCTGGATTCGCTTCCCGGAAAGCGCCGTGTCTGAGAAGTAGACGACCTCAACGTCGTCAAGCCCAGCAAGAAACTCAGTGCACTGAGCTATTGCTTGAGGGTGGCAGTAGATCCGCCGAATGTCAGCAACTGAAGCCCCTCGAACACCGAGCAGACAGTGGCGCACCCTAAACTTCAGATCTCCGACGAAATGCAGACCACTGTCGAGTAGAAGGTCGTAGACCTCGGATATAGCACCCGAGGTCGTGTTCTCTATTGGCAAGACTGCCACGTCCGCGCTTTTGGTATGCACCTCGTCGATGGCGTCTACGAAGGTGCGAGTCTTGATGTAGACGGCTTCGATGCCCCTGGCGCCGTGATACTGCTCCGAGGCAAGATGGCTGTAGGAGCCTTCGATCCCCTGGATTGCCACTGTGACCGTGTCGACGTCGTGAACGCCTTGGCCGAGCTGCTCTTGCTGAATCCTGACAGAGTCGTTGACGATCTCGCGCCAGAGCCGAATGATCAGACCCGAGTCGAGATCATGGTCGAGACCCAACTCGATACGGTCCGCGATGAGGTCTTCCTCACGTGTCTGATCCCTTGATGGCTGATCAAACCGGTCTTTCTCCCTGGCCATGCGAAGGCTGTGGGTCCTTCGCTCGGCAAGCAAACGGAGAATCTCGGAGTCGACATTGTCGATGTCGGTCCTGATCTGATTGATGTCTTGGCTGTGGTTGTTGTCGCTCATGGCAGTAGTTGACCCCAAAAAAGTGGTGGATAAGGAAAGATCAGCGGAGGTGGTGTGGTCGGCGCTAGGCGCCGAAATAGACGAAGCCAAAAAACCGACGGGCGCCGGTTGAGTAGTTGGTGGAGTATTTCGTCTTCACGTTGTGGAAATGTTGGCTAACGATCGGCCGGATGTCAACCCAGGAGCAATAATACGAGCATGCTGCGACTCGCCGCTGGCGTTCTCCTCATCCTGGCTGGCACCATCTGGGTCCTTCAGGGATTGGATGTTGCGTTCGCTCCAGAGAGCTTCATGACTGGAGAACCCTGGTGGATTCTATGGGGTGTGGTTGCGGTGACCCTAGGTGGAAGTCTCCTCTGGGCTCATTGGCGGAGACACCGCTAGGTCCTACTCGTCGACTCCCAGTCCCAAGAGGCGCGCTGCACCACTTTCGTAAATATCTGGCGAGCATCCTTTAGACGCGCCTCCAACTCAGTCTGTCGAGTCTGGAGGCAACAAGAGATCCCGATACATGAAGACCATTGGCCGAGACGTCACATATGACTAGTCACTAAGGTGGGAACCATGGAACCCACCCTCAGGATCTGGGTTGCAAGCGGTGATGACTACGGACTGGTCGAAGGCTTGATGCGGGAATACGTCGACTGGCTGCCCTCCGACGTCAGTGACCTCCAAGACATCGAGCGTGAACTAGATGAGGTGTCGATCGAATACGGTCCGCCAAACGGGTTCGCTGTCCTGGCGTCCTTGGAGGACGACCTCGCCGGTGTCGCCGGGGTGCGACGATTCTCCCGCGGTGTCGCAGAATTAAAGCGAATGTGGGTGCGCCCCGATGCGCGTGGCCGCGGAGTCGGCCGGTGGCTTGCTGATCGGGCGGTGACGGAGGCTCGGGCAAGGGGATTTCGATCGGTGAGACTCGACACAGTGACCGATGTCATGGCCGAGGCCAACCTTCTTTACGAGTCAATGGGGTTCACTGACATCGCTCCGTACCGGGCCAACGTCCTGCCGGCCGCACGATTCATGGAGTTCGGTCTAGAAGAAGAATGACACCCGTGCGGGCTCTCCTGTCAGCGGTTCGCGGCTACAACTAGCGGTTCGCTTTCTGGAGCGACCGCGTCAGCTAGTGGCAACGAGAACTCGAAGTTGCTGTGGCCGGATTCGTGGTGGTAGGTGAGGTCTCCACCCATCAGCCGAGCGAGACGCTGTGATACGGCAAGACCGAGACCGATCGATCCGGTTTTCCCGGGCTGGTTGTGCGCCCGCTCATACGGTTGGAAAATCCGCTCGCGATCTTCAACTGGTATCGGATCACCATTGTCTTTGATGGTTATTGAGGCGTGCGTATCACCACGGCTGTCTATTTCGACACGTATCTGGTCACCGCCATACCGTTTGGCGTTGGTGATCAGGTTGCGAAGAACCTGACGGACCCGGACCGGATCTCCTATGCCCTTTGGGGCCGTTCCCACAACGGCGATTGACCCACCTTGATCAAGTGTCTCCAGAACTTGAGCGGTCTGTGCTCGTAGATCAATTGGCACTACAACAACGGCCAACTCCCCAATGTCAGTCCTAGCGGCGACAAGGAGATCTTCGACGATTGCCGTGACCTCGTCGCTCTGTTCAGCAATGCCAGCCATCAACTCCGTCCTATCAGATGCCGAAAGATCGGCGTTCGGGTCGCGGAGCAAGTCGGCAAAACCTACGACAGCAGTGAGTGGAGTACGAAGTTCGTGACTAACCGCGGCGATGAACTCAGCCTTAGCTTCGACAAGATGCTCAAGTGCGACAATCCGTCGCCTCGTAGATTGGGCGCGAACGAGAAAGCCGGCCGCCAACATTCCAACCAGTAGAAGAAGAGGCAGGGCAGTTCTGAACTGGGTCTCTGTTGAACCAGCCTCATCAATCGCTGATTGAAGTTGACTGTTCGATGCCAACCGCAGTTCTTGTACGCGGGCTCTCATGGTCGCCTCAACCGTCTGAGTATCGCCGTGGTAAAAGGACATGGTTTCCTGGCCGTTGAGGAAGAGGGTGTCGAGAGCCGCAAGCGAAACCAGATAGTCGTGGTGAGCGGCCACAACGTCGTCCAGAACCTGATGTTCACCTTCGCTCATCAAGAATCTGAGAGACCCGGCCGCCTCGCCAAACGAGGCGATAGCGGCCAACAGGCCAGGATTGTCAGCCAGCAACCCGCCGGACCCTGACTCGGGCGCCTCCATTTGGGACATTCCTGTCTCACTCATACGGCTAGCCATATCTCCAGCGAAAACGCCAGCATGTTCGGATTCCACTTGGACAGCCGCCGACAGATCAGAAACCAGCAGCTCCTTTTCTGCTTCGACACGGATCAACGACGTGTGAGACGCGTTTTCGATGAGCGTCCACAAAACTGCTGCGCCGGTCAGGAGTAGAAACAGCACAAGAGCAGGGATCAACCACCGTGATGAACCTTCACGGCGATGTACGAAGTTGGCCATCTCTATCGATATCGACCAGTTGAAAGGGCCCTTGAGGTGCCTGCGCACCCGATATAACTGACGAAACCCCAATCAAAGACTGGGGCTTCGTCCAAAACCGCTCCGCGGGTAGGACTCGAACCTACAACCTCCGGATTAACAGTCCGCTGCTCTGCCAATTGAGCTACCGCGGAATAACGCCGGAACGGCGGTCACAGATTACCTATCAGGGCACAATACTCCGAGTCGGTTCAGCTGCTCTCTAGATACCCTTCGAGCTTTCCAGACTTGTCTGGGTGACGAAGCTTGGCCAACGCCTTGGTCTCGAGTTGGCGAATCCGTTCTCTTGTCACATTGAAGTGGGAACCCACTTCTTCGAGCGTCCTTGTGCGTCCGTCAGCCAGGCCAAACCGCATTATCAGCACCTCCCGCTCTCGATCATTGAGACCCTCCAGAGCAGCGGCGAGCTGATCTTGAAGCGATGAGAATGTCGCAACGTCAGCCGGCCGTTCGGAGTCGACATCTTCAACCAGATCGCCAAGAGTCCCATCGGCGTCCTCCCCGACTGGTGACTCCAACGAAACTGTGTCCTGGGCAATGCGCCGTAGCTCGACGACTCGCGTCACTTCGAGGTCCATATCTTCTGCCAGCTCCTCGAAGCTTGGAGCTCGTCCCAAGACTTGGGTTAGCTCCCGCTGTGTCCTGGTCAGCTTGTTCACGGCGTCCAGGACATGGATCGGCATCCGAATCGTTCGACCCTGGTCAGCAATCGCACGACTGATCGCTTGACGAATCCACCAGGTCGCGTACGTGGAGAACTTGAAACCTCTTCGGTAGTCGAAACGCTCGACCGCGCGCATGAGACCAACGTTCCCCTCCTGGATCAAATCAAGAAGGGCCATTCCTCTGCCTACGTAACGACGAGCCAGGGCGACAACGAGCCTCAGGTTCGATTGCACCAGTTTTCCGTGAGCGACTCCTCCCATCTCGATCTCGTGCACCAGAAACGATCGGTCTTCGTCAGCAAGGGAATCCT
This sequence comes from uncultured Acidimicrobiia bacterium, assembly GCA_964195235.1. GTDB lineage: Bacteria > Actinomycetota > Acidimicrobiia > Spongiisociales > ZC4RG35 > CAXMPK01. The sequence continues at coordinate 7,909 of CAXMOW010000036.1, forward strand.
CGACGTCGAGACGTCCTTCGGCGCGACGCCCGCCTTCCATTTGCATGGCCAACTCCACTTCTTGTTGAGCGGTGAGCAGCGGATAACGCCCAATTTCGTTTAGGTAGAGACGGACCGGATCGGAAACCGAGATCTGGCTGACCTCGATTACCTCCTCGAGAACGTCGGGACCTTCCTCCTGGAGCTTTATTCCCTTCAAACGGAGGTCGTCCGCAACCTTCTCAAATGCTTCGCCTGGAGCCTCAATGTCTTCAAGCTCCTGCTGCACCTCGGCCATGGTGAGAAATCCGCGGTGATTCCCACGTTTGATCAGCGCCGATGTGACTGCTGTCAGCTGTTCACTCATCTGTCCCTCGGGTGCGTTTCTTCTGTTGTAAAGCTATCAAGCGACGGAGCGCTTCGGAATGGCTTTCTGTTCCAGTCTCAAGTTGGGCTAGCTCGGCTTCTATCCCATCGATCTCAGTGTCGAGACGTCGGGAAAGAAGGCGGTCTTGCATTTCCGACCATTCGGGGAGCGGGCGATCGTCCAAAACCAGGCCCCGCAGGATCCCTTGAATGGCCGGGTCGGACACGGTTGACACATCCACTGGAGTCCCTGGAGGTGAAGCGGCTAGCAGCTCCAACGCCGCTTCAAACGCGGACCGGAGGCGGTCGTCGTTGAAATCTGACGGGAGGACTTCACCGAGATCGGTGGGGTTGGTCAAAGCGACACGCAGGAGCTCGGACTCGACACGATCGAGTGGACGGTCGACCCTCGACTGTGAAGCCCCAGACCCGCTGCTCCTACCCTGAACAGCACTCTCCGCCGTCTCGAGATCAACGCCGATCAACCGTGCGACAAAACGGGCATATTCACGACGTGCGATCTCATCTTTGACTCGCCGCACGTGAACGGCCGCGGCGTGCAGAGCTCGAGCCCTGCCTTCAGGTCCTGCCAGGTCGTACTTGCTGATCTCGTGCTCAATCCGCTGCTCCAAGAGAGGTCGGGCCTCGGCCACTGCGTTGGATAGCTCATCACCTCGCCCCTCCTGTACCAGGTCGGCGGGATCGAGCCCGTCGGGCATGACCGCCACCCGAAGATCTAGATCGAGGCGGAAAGGTGATTCCAGCTCGTCACTTCGAAGCGCAGCCTTCGCCCCCGCCTCGTCTGAGTCAAAAGCGAGCACCACTTTCTCAGTGAATCGCCTGAGCAAATCAAAGTGTCCGTCGCCAAGGGCAGTGCCGCAGGTTGCTACTGCTGTCTCGACTCCCGCCTCATGCATGGCGATGACATCGGTGTAGCCCTCGACAATCACAGCTTGCCCCTGGGTCGCCATTGCCTGACGAGCCCTGTCCAAGCCAAACAACACCCTTGACTTGTGATAAACCATTGAGTCCGCAGAATTCACATACTTTGCGTCTGGATTGTTGGTCTGCCCGCGATCGACCTCTTGGATAAGACGGCCCCCGAACCCGACCGGGTCACCTCTGACATCGTGGATAGGGAACATCAGCCGGCCTCTGAACACGTCGTGGAGCCCGTGTCTGCCGCGTCGGGCCAAACCACCGTCGGTCATCGCCCTATCGCCTGTACCCCCGGTCTTCAGGTTTTTGGTGAGCGTGTCCCAATCGGTGCCGGCGAAACCAATCTTCCACTCATCAATGATGTCGACGTCGTAGCCACGGTTCCGCAGATAAGCGCGGGCGTGGCCCGCTTCAGGTGCCTTCTTCAGCCGGGAGTGGTAGATGTCGATCGAACGTCGGATCGCTTCCACGGCGGCCTGCTGCCTGCCTCGCTTCTGTGCGGCGTCAGGGTCGACTACAAGCTGGATGCCGGCCTTGCGGGCCAGAATGTCAAGCGCCTCCGGGAAGTTGACACCTTGCGTCTCTTGGACGAACTCGAAGATGTCCCCGCCTTTGCCACATCCGAAGCAGTGGTAGAGGCCCCGACCCCTGTCGACCGACATGGACGGGGTCTTCTCCTCGTGAAACGGACAGACCGCCATGTAGGAGCGACCCGATTTCTTGACTTTGGTCACTTCGGAGATCAACTCAACAAGGTCGGTCGCCTCCCGGACCCGATCAATATCTCCTCGGTCTGCCATCAGTGTCGATCATAAGTCCGTGTGCACATGTTCGGACATAATGCGCCGAGTGCGCACGCAGGGGCGTGATCAACCCGAAACGGCCACGAAGTCGAGAGTGAGGATTACTTCGTCACTGACGTTGGCGACGCCTGGGACACTTGGGATGCCGATACCAAAGTCAGACCTTTGGACCACAGCGCTGGCACTACCTTCGATCGTGTTGACGTCGATGAGTGTCGCAGTCACATCGAATGTCACGCCACTTGTGGCCGCCTTGATGGTCATGTCCCCAGTCATTGTGAAAGTGACCGAGTCACCAGGGGATAGAGAACCGTCAAGCCCATCAATCGAAGACGGCGTGAAAACAACGAATTCGAACTCGTCGCTTGCCGAGTTGAGTATCACCGGCCCACGAATAGCCCGATCCCGGCGCCCCGAGTCGGTCTCGAACGTTCGTGCATTGATGACGATGTCAGAGAACTGGGCGGTGCTCAGGTCTGACACATCCACCTGTAGCTGACCCGCAACTTCGCCAGTCGTCCCGACCACGGTCTGGGGCGAGCCACGCAACTCTTCATCAATCTGAAAACTGGCCACGCTTCCACCTCCGGCTGTGATGACAAACGCCTGTGCGCCGCCGGTTTCGACAAGGGTGGGCGTCGTTAGTTCCGTCGACGGCTCTCCGGAGCCACCGGCGAACCAAAGCCACGCGAAAACCGCCCCTGCGAATGCGAGGACGAAGGCGAATATCCAAGCTATGACCGAGCGATTCATCTGACCACCTTTGTGAGATTCTGCCGAATGAGTGTCAAAGCGCGGTAAACGCTACGAGAGCTTTTCTGATAGGTAGCCCACCAGTCCGTCCATGCCAACGCGATCTTGGGCCATTGTGTCTCGATCCCGGACTGTCACCGCGGCGTCGTCGAGGGTTTCGAAATCGACAGTGACGCAATACGGGGTTCCGATCTCATCCTGACGGCGATATCGCCGTCCGATCGATTGAGTGACGTCGACCTCGATCATCCAGTGCTTTCGGAGCTCATTGCCGAGACGTTCCGTCGGCTCAATCAACTCCGCTTTCTTTGATAGAGGCAGCACCGCCACCTTGTACGGCGCAAGACGATTGTGGAGTTTCAACACAGTCCGGGTCTCGTCGTTCACAGTCTCGTCGGTATACGCATCGATCAGGAAGGCAAACGTAGTTCTTGTGGCCCCAGCCGCCGGCTCGACCACATGCGGGAAGAACCTCTCATTCGCCTCCTGGTCGAAATACTGAAGATCCTCGCCCGAGTGCTCTGCATGCTGACGGAGGTCGAAGTCGCCTCGGTTGGCGATCCCCTCTAACTCGTCCCAGCCCCAGGGGAAGAGGTACTCAACATCGGCCGTCCCGGTCGAGTAGTGGGAGAGCTCGTCGGAGTCGTGGTGACGCAGTCGCAGATTGGCCTCGGTCATGCCCAGATCGAGATACCACTTGAACCGGTTGTCGAGCCAATACTCGAACCAACCGCCGCTCTCCTCTGGCCGACAGAAAAACTCCATCTCCATCTGCTCGAACTCACGTGTCCGGAAAACAAATTGACCAGGCGTGATCTCGTTGCGAAAGGACTTCCCGATCTGGGCTATCCCAAACGGGAGCTTGAGACGATTGGTGCGTCGCACGTTCTCGAAGTTGGTGAAAATGCCCTGCGCCGTTTCCGGTCGCAGGTACACCATGTTCTCATCGGACTCCACCGGGCCCATGTGGGTCCGAAACATCAGATTGAATTGCCTGGGCTCGCTCAATTGACCGGAAACACCGCATGTCGAGCATCTGTTCGGATCGGCTAATTTGTCCAGTCGGTGACGGGAGTTGCAATTCCGACACTCGACCATCGGGTCGGTGAACACCTCTTCGTGTCCAGAGGCCTGCCAGACCTGGCGAGCCTGAAGAATGGCAGAGTCGAGACCGACGATGTCCGGGCGCACCTGCACCATCGAACGCCACCATTCGGCCTTTACATTGCGCAGCAGCTCGACGCCAAGAGGTCCATAGTCATAGGCCGAGCGGAGCCCGCCATAGATCTCGGACGACTGGAAAACAAAGCCACGCTTCTTGGCGAGGTTTGCGACGGTGTCGAGGGTCACGTCTGTCATGTATATGCGTGGACGGTGGCCCAGTTCCCGTTCTTAGTCAATACGGTGTTGGTCAATCTGACCAGTCCGGATCATCTTCGGCTCGACCGAAACGGCGGTCCCGGGACTGATAGTCGACAACAGCATCGACCAGGCCGTGCCGGTCAAAGTCGGGCCAGAGAATTCCTGGGAAATAGAACTCCGCATATGCGGACTGCCAGAGCAGGAAGTTGGACAGACGGTGCTCACCTGAGGAGCGAATGATGAGGTCGACATCGGGCATGTCGGGCACATAGAGCTCAGCTGCGATGACGTCCTCGTCGATGTCGACGACCTGGATCTCTCCACTGACAACTCGAGCGGACACTCTTTTCGCCGCTTCGGCGATCTCTCGGCGGCTCCCGTAGTTGAAGGCGAAAACGAGGTGGAGGTCATCGTTGCCTCGAGTCAGTTCCTCAGCTTCTCTCATGTGCTTTCTGTTCCGCTCGGGAATCCGGGGGTCGTCCATATCACCTGCAAACAACATCCGAACACCCTGGGAATGAAGGTCGTCCCGACGTCTGGCCAACAAGTCTTCGTTGAACCACATGAGAAATTCGACTTCTTCCCCGGAACGACCCCAATTTTCGGTGGAGAAGGTGTACGCGGTGATCCATTTGATCCCGAGCTCCAGAGCACCCTCGACCGTATCGAACAGAGCTTCTTCGCCTGCAAGGTGACCAGCCGTTCGAGGCAGGCCACGCTGATTGGCCCACCGTCCATTCCCATCGAGGATCAGGCCGATGTGGGTGGGAATCCGATCCGTGTCGACGCCCTTGAGATCGAGGGTCATTCAATGACCGCCAAGGAAGCCAGCTTCCGATCAAGGTGATACTCGACGAACCGACGAGCGATTCCCATCGCCTCCCCCGATAGGGCAGGATCTCGAGTGGGTAACGCCATCATTTCGGCATCTGCTAGCGCCGCCAGATACTCGGTGAGGCCATTTCGAAGCTTCACTGACCCCTCCGTCCGGCAACGATCGCACACCGCTCCCCCGCCACCGAAGCTAAACCGATGAAGATCCTCTAGCCGGCCACACGAGGCGCACTGCAAAAGAGACGGAGCGACACCCACCACATCGGCCAGTTTCAACAGAAAGGAAGTGATCAGATCTTGGCTGGTCACACCCGACTCGAGCGCCTTCAGTCCACGCTGAAGAAGAAGGAAAAGTCGAATGGAACTTTCCTCCTCTTGGGCCACTGCGTCTGACGCTTCAACCATGGTCCCAGCTGCAAGCACCGCATCGAGATCGGACCGAAGACGCGGAAAGGGCTCGATTACTGCAACCTGGGTGATCGTGTCCAGATTGCGACCTTCGTAAAGAACCAGGTCGACATGGGTGAATGGCTCGAGACGACCACCGAAACGGCTCTTCGTCTTTCTCACACCTTTGGCGACCGTCCTCATCTTGCCGCTGTTGGGGCTGAGCAGAACCACGACACGGTCGGCCTCACCGAAGGGGTAAGACCGAAGAACGATCCCCTGGTCGTGACGGAGGGCCATAAAGACACAGAGTATTCCGGTCCCCCTCCTTGGGAGGGGACCGACGCCACCGAGTAACGCTGGCTTCTCGATGGGCTAGATCTCCTTCTCGCGCGTAGTCTTACGACATGTCACTTGTCCCCCACCACGAAGTCGGAGCCTTCCTCGAAGCCCACCCGGAATGGGAGCTCGAGGGGAAAGAGATCACCCGGACTTATGTTTTCAAGGACTTCAGCCAATCAATGGGCTTCGTCACCCGGGTGGGGTTAGAGGCAGAGAAGGCCGACCATCACCCTGATATCGACATCCGCTGGAACAAGGTAACGCTCACGCTTTCAACTCACTCCGAAGGTGGCCTCACCGCCCGCGACCTCATCCTCGCCGACGCCGCCGACCACCTCCTCTAGAACGCGCCACACCCTCGGGCAGACGAATCATGCGAAGTCGGGGTGACGTTTCTCACGCGAAGCCGCGATCCCTTCCGCGACATCGGGACCGTGAAACCCTAGAAACTCGTAGGCAACCGAGGCGTCGAAGATCGGATACGCCATTCGCAGCCAATGATTGAGAGTGTGTTTTGTCCATTGGATCGACTCCTGGGCACCGTCCGCCAATTCGTTGGCAAGAGTCTCGGTGAAATTCGCAAGCTCGTCGTCATCGACTACCTCCGCAACAAGCCCGATCCTCTCCGCTGTCTCTCCGTCCAGCGGGCGATTGGTCATCAAATGGTATTTGGCCTTAGCCATTCCAATGAGGAGCGGCCAAATAACCGCCGCGTGATCGCCAGCAGTGACACCAATGGTGGTATGACCATCGAGGATTCGGGCCGACCTCGCCGCCACAGGAACGTCAGCCATCAACGCAGCCGCAAGACCAGCACCGACAGCAACCCCGTTGATGGCTGAGACAATTGGCTTGGAGCACTCGATGATGTTCCTGACGAGTTCCCGAGCCTCCTTCAACACCCTGCGATGGGTCTCTGGGTCGGAAAGGATCTTCTCGATCATCTCGTAGTCTCCACCAGCTGAGAACGCTCTTCCCGTTCCACGGAGCAGAACCACACGTACATCGGGATCGGCGTCGACGTCGGGCCAGATATGAACAAGCTCGTAGTGGCCCCGCTCGGTGACAGCATTGAGTTTGTCAGGGTTGTCGAATGTCACGGCCAGCACCCCGTTGGGGCGAAGATCGAGACTCAGATACTCGTAGCGGGTGTGATCCATAGGCCGACGATACGCGAAGTTCGCCGAATCCGATTCTGGCCTTGGCGACGCCTAGTCGTTCTCGAACCCCAGCCGGTCGAGCAATTGGGGACGACGCTGCCAGTCCTTCTCGACCACAACGTGAAGATTCAAATTCACTTTGCTACCCAGGATCGCTTCCAACTCCTTCCGAGCTTCGGTCCCAGCGATCTGAAGCAGCGATCCGCCTTTGCCAATCACGATGCCCTTTTGACTCTTTCGCTCAACGACTACATCGGCGGAGACATCGATCAGACCATTGCGACGCTGTTCGATGTCCTCAATCCTCACCACAAGCGAATGAGGCAACTCCTCGTGAAGTCGGTCGAGAAACTTCTCACGAATGATCTCCGCTATCACCATCCCTTCCGGTTGATCGGTGACCATGCCCTCCGGGTAATACCTGGGTCCTTCGGGGAGGCGACTCGCCAGCTCGTCAACCAGTTCGGCGACTCCATCACCGTTCAGTGCCGAGATTGGGTAAAGCTCTTCAAACGTCCACCCAGACGCTTTCATCAGCTGTTCGATCGTTTCATGCCTCGAGGCTTTGTCGACCTTGTTCACACCCAGAACCACGTCCGCCTTCGAAGTGATGAGGCGCTCAGCGATGAGTTTGTCCCCGGGCCCAATCGGGGCTGTTGCATCGATGAGGAACAGGACGACGTCTGCCTCAGCCAAAGTGCCGTAGACAAGGGAGTTGAGTCGGTTCCCAAGCTCGTTCTTTGGCTTGTGCAGGCCTGGTGTGTCGACAAGGACAATTTGATATTCGGGGCCCGCAATGTCAGGGCCCGTCACCACCCCCCGTATTGCGTTCCTCGTCGTCTGGGGTCGAGACGACGTGATCGACACCTTCTGCCCCACCATCTGGTTTA
>CAXMOW010000037.1:0-15346 GCA_964195235.1 uncultured Acidimicrobiia bacterium
TTTTTCTCTGTTCTTTTGAGACAACTGAGAACGAACCAGTTGAGGGGTCTATCGAAAGCCCCTTGAATACCCATTCAAGGAAGGCCGTAAGTTCGACTGCGCTTCTGAGTCTCGGTCTAGCCATACCGACGTAGGGGAAGTCAGGGTCGTCGCTGACAAGAGCACCCCTGACGAAGGGTGTGTCCTCAATCCGCTCGCTCCACAGGGATCTCGGAACAGAGAACTGGAGCAGAACTCTCCCTGATTGAGGATCTTCATCAAAGGCATTGAGATCAACCTCAACGGAACCGAGAGACGAAATACCTGACCCGTTGATCTCAGCCGGAGCGTCGCCGGCCCAAAACGCATCGAACGTCTCAACGAATATTTTCCAGTCTTCTGACACGGTCCTCCCCGCCAGCAATGTGGCATCGAGGACCACGTCGCTGGCGGATTCGTTGAGAGGTTCAGGATCGCCCTGCAAATCAAACTGAAAGAGGGCGACATCGGCGTTGTTGGCCCACTCGACTGCCTCATCAGTGAATCCGGACAGGGAGAAGAAGAGGCATTTGCTCTTCTCAACCGCCCCAATGCCAGCCAACTGTTGGACCGTCGGCCTACCGATTGGCTTCATCTCAGCCTTGACTTGCGCCACCGCCGACCCAGAACGAACATCCACACCGCCATCGGCACCTGCTGACGTCAGCAAAGAGTCCGGATAGCCGTTGTCCAGCATCCATTTGAGAGCTGCTCGTTCGGCGTCTTCGGGACTACGGATCAACGACATGCAGACAACTTCCTTGATCTATCCACAACAGTGTTCGAGGCTTCGCTTTCTAGTTGAGGATGGCGACCATAACGAGCCAGCCGATCATGAACGTGACGCCGACCTGCCAGTAATGCGCCGCCCACTTCATGTAGCCGTTCGGTTTATAGAGGTCAATCCCTATCTTTTCCCTGATCAGGTTCTCTAAACGAATGCCTTCGTCTCGATTTGATACAGCACCTCTTGCCACGTAGAGCACTTCCCAGACGGCGTGAAAGATCACGACTATCACGACTGCAACCGCTATGACAATCTTGGTCCAGGTCCGAAGTGAGAGGTCTGCCAAGACGGAAGCGGCAAGAATCAAACCGCCCCAGAGTGTGAATGTCATTCTCCACTCGATGCGCCGTCTCTCGTTGAAACGAGCTATCTGTCGTTCGTGAAGACCCGCCAGAGTTTCGAGATAGGTCGAGTCGAGGTTCCCGTCGAAATTGCTCACGGATTGAGCCTGATCTTCCGGCTGAGTCGGTTCTCGTTCTCATCCATCCACTCCACTTCGACATGGAAGTACCGGACAGCGAGATCGGTCGCTATGCGGACATTCCAGCTCTCTCCGGGATTTAGTGGTTGGGCCTCCTCTTCTAGACCGGTTGGTCGTGCTATCCAACGTGGAACGTCAGGGCTTTCGACGCTGAGGAGGAGGACCGGCGCTGCCGTCGTCCCTTAGAACACAACGACAGCGGTGCTCTTTCCCCTCGAACGTCCCCCGAAGGCTGAAACACTCCAGGCAGACCTCCATATCTCCGAGTAGGTCAGATTGTTGCCATGTCGGCGTTTCGATGGGACTTGATGTCATGTTCGTTCTCCTTCTTCCCAACATGAGGACGAACTCCAACCAAAGAAGACCCCTCACTAGGAAGGGTCGAGGTTCGATGACTATGTCTTCATCGTTCAGACCTAACGGTCTGCCGGCGGTGGCACCTTCCCTTGCGGGGGTTGCCGGGCTGTCATGGGGCCGGATCCCTCGAGCCGCTCTCGATGTGTTGTGATCCAATTATCTCACACGCTGTCAAATCTCCTCGTCGGTGCCTAAGTCCAATTGCCGGCATCACACTGGGCAGCCGCCCATAAGTGCTGCGAGTTCAGGGGGTCGTTGCAACACCTTCGGCGAGACTCCGAATCAGCCCCGGTCGTACATACTGTTCTCCATGCTGCGCGTCCTGCCCACCGCGTGTCAACGCTATTGACAGACATCGGGCGTTGGGACACCATGTCCGGCGATGGCATTGCAGGCTTCTTGAACGGCGTCAATCTCAGCCCTGCTTGAAGCATGGGACGAGGGTGTGATCGAGCTTGGCGGCTGCGTGATCGTGGACGACATGCCGACCTGGTGGTGCGAGGCGGATCAGTACGGGTGGGGTGGGCCTGATCCGGCACTGGCCATCCGGGAGGCGCTAAATGTGGGCAGGCCACGAGCGTTACGGCAATAGGTCACTGAAGCCGCTGACCCGCTCCTCGTCCTCAGGGCCCTAGGCGAAGAACCGTCGCACGACTAATGGTGGCTGTGCGAGGCCAGCCAGGAAAAGGTCTAGCGGCAGTGTGAATGAATGACGGCGCTATCCGTGTCGTTTCAGGAGATGGCATCCGGCTGACAGCCGCACAACCTTCTCGATTGCACCCTGTTACGACCACAAGAGGGCGCGGCTGGTTCGTCAGCCGACTGATTCCAGTGCTTGTGCGTGGGCAATCCCGACCGTCTCGATGATCCGGCCGGCTACCTGGTACGGATCGGCGTCTGACGCCGGTCGCCTGTCTTCAAGGTAGCCCTTCCAACCATTCTCAATTGTCCAGATCGGAATTCGAATCGATGCAGCGCGGTTGCTCGGGCCGTAGCTGAAATGGTCTATCGACGCCGTTTCGTGTGCCCCGGTCAGGCGTCGATCGTTTCCTGCGCCGTAAACCGCTATGTGATCTTCGTGGAAAGGGGCGAAACCGTCGAGAAGCGCGTTGATGTATTTGGTGCCTCCGACATCACGGAGATAGTCGAAAGAGAAATTGGAATGCAGTCCTGACCCGTTCCAGTCACCTTGGATCGGCCGCGGGTCGAGATTCGCCACCACATTGTATTTCTCAGCCGTTCGATGAAGGAGGAAGCGAGCGGCGATTAGATCGTCACAGGCTCGTAGGGCTCCCTTGCCGAAGCATTGGAACTCCCACTGTCCAAGCATGACCTCTGCGTTGATACCACTGATGCCGAGTCCGGCCTTAATACAGGCCTCCCAATGCTCTTCCACAAGGGCCCGGCCAGCGACATTATCTGCTCCGACAGCGCAATAATAAGGACCCTGCGGCTCGGGATAGCCGCCGTCCGGGAAACCCAGTGGACGACCATTCGTCGACATGAGGACGTACTCCTGTTCGAATCCGAACCAGAACTCCTCTCCAGCCGCTTCGGCCAGCCGAGCACGGGTGTTAGACGAATGCGGTGTCCCATCAGGGTTCATCACTTCGGAGACGACCAAATAGCCATCGTCGATGTACGGGTTTTCGTAGAGACGGACCGGCTTCAATATGAGGTCCGAATCCTCCCCAACTGCTTGACGAGTCGAACTTCCATCAAACCCCCACTCGGGAGCGCCCTCAAACGTGCCGTCGAACCAATCAGAATCCACGATCTGAGCTTTGGTCCTAATATTTACGGTCGGCTCATAGCCGTCAAGCCATATGTAGTCAAGTCTGGCCATGGAAGTCCTCCTAGATCATCGTGTGGGTAGCGGGAGGATAGCCTGCCACAAACGGTAGAGCCGGGCCGGCTCCCATTCCTTTTCTGGCCCAGTTACGGTGACCCGAGCCACGCCTGTCCAGGCACTGAAAGGGCCGTGACAGGGTATTCGTGGATTAGAGAAGAATGGAGCGACCAGATCAAAACATTCATCATCGGCATTGGGCTCTCCAACGACGTTCTGGGATTGGAGCACCAATACCTCGACAGCCGGGCCAATGTCGGATCCAGCGAGATATCACGGTTGCTCGGTGGTGGAACTGACTATGAACAGGGACCGCTGCCTTTGCTTCTCCAGAGTGCTGTACACACCCGCGGCACCGATGAAGAGATTCGAATAGTGCTTGTCCGAAGCGATGAAGATGACGTTGGCCACGAATTCGTCGAATCCCTATCTGAGGTTGCGTCACAAGCGAGCGTGATCCGAGCTCCGGATGAGGAACTTCCATGGGAAGAACTCAGCAGTGCAATCTCGAAGGTCGCCGGGGACGATCCCGACATTCGATTTCTCGTCGTGGGCTGCCATACAGAGAGTGGCGTCCAGGCGTTGGCCACAATTTTGAGAACCGTCTTTCCTGCATCTCTGGTTGCCGTGACACCTCATCTGGTAGCCAGCTCGACGAAGGAGGCGCACTTCGCCACGTTACGGCATGGCCTGCCGAGTCTCGGCGTCAAGGTGCTCCTCGACCTTGGCGAGGCCTTCGAGTTTCTGGCTTTGTCGCCTCAACTCGGCGATGTCTTTGGCCTTCACCCTTGTGACATTGCTCCTGAGGAAGCCAACGAATCTCTCAACGAGGCACAGAGACACATTGTCAGATCCTTGTGCATGAACTGGACTCGAGCCCAGCTGGTCCCCCTTGCTGGTGGGTTCAGCGGAAGTGCTCTGTTCCTCGCCGACGGCTGGATAGGAGACGCGCAAACCGAACCACTCGTGTTGAAAATCGACGACTTTGGGCAAATGCGGCGCGAGTTGAACGGCTATTACCAGGTCAAAGACTTTCTCGGTAAACACGTTCCCACTTTCGGCTACCCCGTTGGCGAGGGTGACTCACTTGGTGTTGCCATGGAACTCGCGGCGATGGAGGGGCGACCCGAAACACTGCAGGACACTTTCGAGGAGGCGGAAACCCAGGAAGGCTTTGACAAGTTCTTGGCCCGCCTCGACAAGACACTTGCCCTTCTCTCTGAGAAGCTCTACGGCAACACTCGCAAGGAGTCGTGGGTGATTCCGTTTCGCGCATTCGGACTGCATGCAGAGCAGCAATTGATCTGGCTACGCGAGAACGCTGAATTCATCCTTGGGTATCTCGACGAGGCACAGGTCGAGAACTACGACGTGGATATCGACATGTTGGTCCAGATTCTCAGACTGGTAACAGCGAACCCTGATGGAGTCACCAGCGAGGTATGTCTGTCCCATGGAGACCTGAATCTGGCAAACGTGATCTGCGATCAGGGTGACAACATCTGGCTGATCGATTGGACACACTCGGCGAACGCGCCTCTCGAACTGGACTTCGCCAAAATCGAGAGTGACATCAAGTTCGTGATGAGCAAGTCATTCGAATTGGACGACCTGGACCGCATCAAGAGATTCGAGGAGTTCCTACTTTCGGATCCTGTGCCGAGTGACATCGACGGTCTTCCTGACTCGCTCCGATTCGTCAAGTGGGATCTCCGGTTTCGCAAGATTCTGGAAACCGTTCGCCGGATCCGACAGACCTGCTTCTCGCTCAAGGGGGCTGATGACTGGTTGGTCTATCGGATCGCCCTCTTGCGCTACGCCGGCCACACCCTGAGCTTCGACAAGCGTCGTGATCGTGGTGAGTGCGATTTGATACAACTCGCCTATGCCCTGCACTCCGTTGATTCTCTGGCTCTCAACCTCATCTCCGACGACTTCCATCTCAAGATCAGGGCTGAGCGACCCGCTGATTATCCACCACGTCAGAGGATTTCTATTGATGGCGCGCCGTGGGCTTTGCAACCGGAGAGCTACGACCCTCCGTACTACGTCAGCCCTGACGTCCTCGATAACAAAATTGGATCCCTTCCCAACCGTTGGGCTGATCCCGAGGACATTTCGAACCTCAACGACGACCTGAAGACCCGCGACATAGACAAGACCGACGACGAAGGTCGACCACTCAACCCACGCGGAAGAACTGGCATAGCGGGTCGGGGAGCACTCGGTTTGTGGGGACCCAACCCCTCGGTCTCACTTGCCTTCGTTCGGATCAACCCGACCTCTGGGGATTTGGACATTCTTCTGGGGATTCGGGATTCATCGGGACTGCTGGAGACACCACAAGGATTTGTGCTTCCCGGAGAATCTGACGTGGAAGCGGCCGTCCGGATAATGGCGACAGAGACCGGACAGAGGCTCGAGGGCGCTTCATTCGATGAGATTCACAAGGGATACATGTACGACTCTCGCCAAACGGACAATGCTTGGGTGGAAACACACGCCCTGCTCGTCCAAGCCGCAGAAGACGACTCTGAGATAGTGACCCAGACCGGCACCTTCGAGGAGGTCAAGTGGAGACCACTGGACGCTGACACCATCAATCTGATGAACTCTCAACAGGCATCCCTCGTCAGAGACGGGCTCGGCCTCCTGGCCGATTCGGGTGCCATCGCACCATCGGAGCTCGAAACTTTGCTGGCCGAAACCGGATGAGCGACCGGTGTCTCTGACCAGTTTCGAAAAAGCCGCCCTAAGTTCCTTTGAGCCATCGATTGAGCGCTCTGTTCCGTCTGACGAAATTGACAGATTCCTCGATTTTGGCCTTCGCTGGTCTCTCGAGGCATCGGGGCAGGCCCGGTCTAGACAGCTGGGCGCCGATCAGAAAGGTTTCGAAATCAAACAGGACGGGTCGCCGGCCACCAGGTTGGAACGTTCGATCGAGCTGATGGCGAAGGAGATGCTCGTTGAGGTCGATCCCAACGCTGCCCTCGTCGGGGAGGAGACGGGTGGAGTTCTGCCAGACGACGGGTATGCAGTCGCCATCGACCCCATCGACGGCACCTGGGCCTTTCTTGCGGGTATCCACACTTACTCAGTGACGCTGGCGGTCTACCTAGACCGGACGCCGCTGATCGGGTTCGTTGCCAGCCCAGCGTCCGGAGAAGTCGGGTACTCGGCTCGAGGAGGATCGCGTTTGTTGAAACTGGGTGTTTTTGGGGAGCCAAATGGCGGATTCGATCTGCCTGTCTACCGAGATCATGGGGAAGCCGTACTGGTCAACGTGCATCCTGGCCGGCGCGGGGCCAAAACAGTCGACGCGCTGTACAACGCCTGGTCCACGAGCCAGATCCGGATGGTGAGGTCTACCGGCGGATCGCCGGCCTGGGGTCTTCTCGACGCGAGCAAGGGAAGATACGTATACGTCAATCTGTGGGCTGATACGCCGAGCACGGCGTTCGACCTCGCCGCGGGTGTGCTGCTCGTTCGGACAGCAGGAGGTGAAGTCGTGGATCTCGAAGGAGACCCAATTGAGGTGCTCGGTCACCGTGGGCCATTCGTCGCGGCAATCGACGATGATTCGCGGAATCGAATAGTTGAAATCGTTCGCGGGTCGGTAGTAGACCTGTCTCAAGTAGAAGGCGGTGAGAGTTGAGTCAGCAGAGACAACCCGAGTCAGTGCGCGAGAGTCTGATCGAGGAGAACGAGTTCAGCTTGGAGACGACTTTCCATAGATCGGCTTCCGCGGAACATCTGACACCGATCGACCGTGCGCCAGGTGAATACTCTTTAACCGCCAACCCTGATCCTTCCGAAGCAGTCCTGGATGTGTACGGGCCCGGTCACATCGCTTTGGCCGTCCACATGGGCGCCGGGCTTGCATTTGCTGAAGTGCCGGACCATGAATGGAACTCAGACGATCGGGTCAATGTATCTGTAAAGCTTCAGGACATAATCGATCAGGGAGGACTGATCTATCCCGTCGAATCCGTGACGACAGAGCCGGTCTGGTACTTCACGCTCCCCTCCGGACAGGTTCGCGTGACCGCTATTTAGCCGGCACCGAAAAACTGGTGCCACCGATCTGTTTAGAGAATGATCCCTTCCAGAACCAGATGAGCAACTGACTCGGACTTCTCGTTGGCCGCCTTGGTCAGCACTTCACGCAACTCGGGGTAGGACCCGCGGATCCTTTCGAAGTCCGATGCTTTCAGACGGAATGCTTCCACAAACTCATTTGCCCTGACCGACCCGCCTCGACGCTCCCCAAGCATGAGGGTCAGGTCGCCGAAATAGTCACCCGCGCCAAGGTGTGCCTTGGTCTCGAGTGAATCAGAGGTGATGACGTCGGCACTCCCTGCAGCTATGAAATAGATACCGTCGGCGACCTCGCCCTCCCGAACCACATAATTGTCGGGTGGGATGACCAACGGTTCGAGCGAGACGAGCAACTCGTTTCGTAATGCGTCTGGTGCATAACGGAACAGAGGCACATTGGGCAACAGGTCCCTGAGGAGCTCGCTGAGGACGTCGACGCGGAGGCTGGGAGGCAGATCTCCCAATAGCGAGTGCTCCCCGATCCCGCGGTGACGATCCCATAGGTACTCGTAATAGCTGCGCACCTCGATGTTGACGTCGTCGGAGACGCGTCTCGATCGGAGGTAGCTCTCAACGGTTTCCACACGGTTCCAAAAGGCCACCTTGGAGAGGTTCAGTGCACTTACGAGAGACGCGCTTGTGGCTATCACATATGCGAACAGGGAGGCCCCGATGATCATCACAAAGAGTGCAAACATATACTCTTGGGTGTTGTTGGGGACGATGTCGCCAAAGCCGACGGTGGTGGTGGTGGTGACAACCCAATAAAGGGAGAGGAGGTAGACATCTCCGGTGCTTTGACCCACAGCCCCTTCGATGGTCAGCCAGGAGTCGGTGGGGAAGTCGTTGGCGTATGCCGTCAAGTACCAGATGCAGGTGAGGAGGTGCAGTACCAGCGCAACCACTATCAGGAGACGACCGATTCGAAGAGCTGCGCTGTTGGTGAACCAGTGACGTTCGAGTCGCCGTAAGCCACCGAAAACTCCGCCGAGTCGTACCAGGCGGAGAAGACGTAGCCAGAGAGCAACGGATATTCCCCAAGGCCCGCCAACGACACCAAGGAACACGATGTCGAACGGAATCGACCCGAGCCACGAGAAGGCCGATCCGAATGGTCGGGCAGATCCATCAGCAACGGCCTGTCCGGATGTCTCGACACCCTGGTTCTCCTGACGTCGACGCCAAGCTGAAATCAGGAATGCAAGATCGACCGAATAGAGCAAGATCGAGGTGCCCAACTGAGGCGCATGGACAAAGGCAAACTCGAATGTGACTAGAAACGCTGTCAGCAGCCCCAGGGTGATCCAAATATTCTCTTCTAGGAAGGTTCTACGGGATCGAAGCCGGACGTTTGCTTCGGGTTCAAACCGAACAATTTCAGCTCGCCACTCGGTCGCAGCTTCTTGGCTGTTGCCAGGAGGATCCTGAGTCCCGCGCTGGACACGAAATCGGTCGGACCAAAGTCGATAATTACGAGGGAATGGCCTTCCTCAACGAACCCATCAAGCGCCTCTTGAACTGTCGGGGCGGTGGTGGTGTCAAGACTGCCTTCCAACCGAACGACGACCGCCTCGCCATTGGTTTCGCTGGTGATGTTCATTTGTTGTCATCCTCCGGGCCAGGGTCGAGATTCTTGTAGACCGTAACCATGTTGCGTTCGTTGAGACGTTTGTACTCGTAATCGTCCATCACCGATTTGACCAGGTGGATTCCCAAACCCCCGATCTGGCGGTCGTCAATTGAGGCGTCGAGGTCCGGCGGGTCTTTCTTGAACGGGTCAAATGGCTCTCCGTCGTCTTCGATCGTGACGGCCAGCCGGTCCGTGGAAAGCGCCAGCACTACTTTGATCTCGTGTTCCTCTGTGTGAGAGTGCGAATACGACACGATATTGTTCACGAACTCGTCAAGCACCAAGAGTACGGCTCGTCTGACAGGGTCGCTTAACGAGTGCTCTTCGGCGAAGCTGGCGAACTCGTCGAAGATCGTGGAGATCGCCTCGATCTCGCTGGGCACGGTGATTTCAAGCAGTTGACCCTCGATCTCCAACATCGCATCAAAGGAGAGGGCCAGGACAGTGATGTCATCGGAAGGGTCAGCCTCGCGGCGATGCTCCCTCACCGAATCGAAGACCGCTGCCACAGCCGCCTCTGTTGACGAGAACTTGGACTCCGCGATCAGAGTTTCGAGAGCTTCATCTGAGAAGAGGTCCTTCTCGGGATTCATGGCCTCGGTAACGCCATCGGTGTAGAGGATCACCGCGTCGCCAGGGTCGAGAGTCAGTCGACTTTCCCCGTATGAGATTCCTTCAACCGCACCGACAACAGGTCCGTGCCTCTCGGTCAAATGTAGCAGACTTCCATCTCCCTTCTTGACATATGGAGGGTTATGGCCGGCGTTGGTGAATACGAGTTCTCCGGTTCGGACGTTGATGATGCACAGGAAGATCGTCACGAACATCGACATCTCGTTGTTGATATTCAGCTCTTCGTTGACATGGGCCATGATCCCTGCCGGTGATAGCCCGTTGACCGCTTGGGCCTTGATGAGCGTCTTTGTAACGGCCATGAAGAGTGCAGCCGGCACGCCTTTGTCGGAGACATCGCCGACAGAGAAGCAGAGATGGTCATGATCGACGAGAAAGAGGTCATAGAAGTCGCCGCCAACCTCGAGGGCGGGTTCCAGAGCTGCGTAAATGGAGAACTCAGTCCGATCGGGGAATGCTGGGAATTGGAGAGGGAGCATGCTCATCTGAATGTCCCGACCAATGTCGAGCTCTTCTTGCATGCGGTCCTTTGCAGCTTGAAGTTCAGCTTCCAGTTCGCGTCGCTCGGTTGTGTCGATCCCTATGCTGATCACCTCGGCGATCCTGTTGTCGTCGTCGAGAATCGGTCTATTGCGCCAGTCCACCCAGATACTTGAACCGCTCTTGGTTCGCGTTTCCAACTCCATGTCGAGTCCACGATCTGGATGCTCGATCAACTGTGAGACGATCGTCGACCACTCCCGCGTCGCCTCGTCGGATGCCGGCATCAAAAGTTCCTGAGTCAGTCCACCGACGATCTCATCAGACTCATAACCCAGCGTGTTCAACCCGAATCGGTTGACACCGATGATCGTCCCGTCGAGTTTCCACCTGATGATGACGGTGTCGGTGCTCTCCAACTGCTCGAGCGCTAGTTCCAATTGAGCGGTGCGAGTATCGACCAGTTGTTCGAGGTGTTGCTGATACTCCATGACTTTGGCTTCGCTCTCCTCGAGCGAGTTCATCAGTTGGTTGTAGCGACCGGCAATCTGGCCAACTTCGGTAAAAGGCTCGACCGGAGCCCTCAACGACAGGTCACCACTCCTTGCCTGCCGATCCATGACTGTGAAGAAGTCGAGAAGCTCGGTCGAAGCTCCGTGCTCGGACACATTCAAACCGACTCGCTCATCCTCCTCCGACACTCGGAAAGGCTTACGACGGTTGATGGTGCGAACCACAAAGTAGGTGACTCCGAACGTCGACAAGCCACAGACCACGATCCCGAGTCCCTGGACTCCGATTTGTTGCCAGCGGCCGAGACCCGTTCCAAGAAGGTCAAACTCACCGAAGATCCCGACAGCGAGAGTTCCCCATATACCCGCACCCAAGTGAACGGGCACCGCGCCGACCGCATCATCGATTCTCAGCTTTTCGAGCAACTCGGAGGCTCCGATCGCGACCAACCCACCTACCGCGCCCACGATGGCAGTAGCGCTCGAGTCCATGGCATGGGCTCCGGCTGTGATCGCGACGAGACCACCAAGGGCGCCATTGATCACATGGTCGATCTCTGCCCTTCCCTTGAGCCGGTACCCCAACAACATGGCAGCGACAAGGCCGAACGAGCCGGCGAGGACCGTATTAGCAATCACGCGTCCGACGTTGGCTCCGATACCCAGGGTGCTGCCACCGTTGAAGCCCAACCAGCCGACAAACAGCAGGAGGGCTCCCATTGTCGCGAATGGCAGATTGTTTCCCTGAATCTTCTGTGGTGGCCCATCCTTGGGGAATCGACCAAGACGAGGGCCGATCACGAGAAGAACAGCCAACGAAGTCCACCCGCCGACACTGTGCACCACCGTAGATCCGGCGAAGTCGACAAAACCCAGCTTGGCCAGCCACCCGGTGACATCGCCCACATCAAGACCATTCCAGGCCCAATGGCCGAAGATCGGGTAGGTGAATCCGGCTACCAGAACTGCCAGGAACAAGTAACCGCCGAAGCGAACCCTTTCGGCTACCGCACCGGACAGAATAGTCACTGCAGTGCCTGCGAACATCACCTGAAAAGTGAAAAAGACCGTCGGCCAGGCAAAAGCCTCATCAAAAGAAGGCGCAAAGCCTTCGGTTCCGATCCAACCGCCCGCGGTTGCCCCGAACATTATGGCGAATCCGATCAGCCAGAAAAGGACAGTCGACATGCCGAAGTCGGCCATGTTCTTGATGGCGACGTTGATAGCGTTCTTGCTTCGCGTCAACCCCGCTTCGAGAGCGAGGAAGCCGGCCTGCATCAAGAAAACCAGGGCGGAAGCCGTGATCACCCACAAGAGATCAGCCTCAGGGATGATCTGAAGGACCTGTGCTATCACCCTGACATCACTGCTCCTGTTCTGTGGTCACTCCAGCGTCGGCCAGGACCATACTTGAGGAAGTTCAACAGATGATGACGGGCGGACGACCAGCGGGCAACGCCATCGGCTTGATAGTCGGTTATGACCCGGCTCGTCTGGCCTCATCCAACCAGGCATCCATGACACCGCGATTTTCCTCTATCCACTCGTCGGCGTGGCTACGGATGTCGTCTTCGGAGTTCTCGCCCTGCAGCATCCTGAAGTTCTGAATGGCGATGTCGGTCAGTTGGAATCCAACGAGCTCGAAGAGGCGTCTCGCCGAAGGGTTGTCATCCAGGAATTCACTATTTGCCACAACGCGAATATCGGCCGACGAGAACCCCATCTGGCAAGGCTGGCCTGGACAGTGACTCGGGGGTAGAGGTGTCGCATCATCCTGCTCGGGGAGAGGGTTCAATAGGCTCAACCAGAGAACGTCCTCTCCGGGTACCAATTGGATGATGAACGCGCTCGGCGCCCAGGTGTAGGCCAGGATCGGTTCTCCGGCTTGGTGTCGTGTCACCGTTGCCGCCCATAGGTCCGAGTACTCACCGGCGATTTGTTCAATCGCTGTGCCCCAGTCGTTGGCGACGATGGTTGCATCGATGGTGGTGTTGCATCCCCAGCCTTCGTTACAGCCGACAAGGTCGGCTAATCCGTTCCCGTTACGGTCGAACAAGGCAATGAGCTCGTCGCTAGCTGTGATGTCATCGAGACGCTCAATGCCGTACTTCTCGGCTGTGGCCTTGTCTACGAGGAAACCTTGGAGACCTCCGGCCGGGATGGAATCGCCTAGCGCAGTTACCATTTCACCGACGTCCACGCCGTTTTGGCTTTCAGCCAAGTTGGCATCGTGCAGGGGAAACCATCCGTTGGGCCAGAAATCTAATTCACCCTCCGCAAGCCGCGGATAGAACTCATCGGGGCCGAGTTCGTTGCCTGCAGGATCGCTGACCTCGTACCCAAGTTCTTCGAGAAGCGCTCGGTAAACGGCAGCCTGGAAATAACCCGTGTCCCAGTTGGCCCGGGCCATCGTGACCGAAACACCAGCGCCGGGAGTCTCGTCGACAGTCTCGGTCTGGCCACCGCCACACGCGCTAGCTAGGACCGCAAACACAAATACGGCTAGCGCCAACTTCTGTAAAGAGCGGACCGATCTCCGCCTCTCACCGCGTGAAGAGGTCTTGGTTCTCCGAATCATGTGGGAAATGTAGCCAGGTAAAACAGTTGTAGCGGACAACGCCAACAAGTGCTTACGTCTCGACAAATGGGCCTACACCGCAAACCCTTCAACCACCTTGGCTCGAACCCCCTTCTTCGTCTCCGCGTCACAGAATGCCGCATCGGTGGCACGCAGCGTCATCACACTGAGATCGTCCAATGTCATGTTGTGGTTCATCACGGCGTTCTCGAATTCTTTAGTCATCGTCGACCCGCTGATCAGCCGGTCGTCGGTGTTGACAGTGACCGCTAACCCAGCACGGTGAAAGAGACCCAGCGGATGATCCTCGGCTGAGATATCGTGCAGAAACGCTCCAGTGATGGGACACATCTCGAGCGGAATTTGCTCGTCCCTGATATGTGCGGCGAGGGCGCCGAGAACAACCGAACCATCATCAGAAACATCGATGTCGTCGGTGAGCATGTAAGCGACACCGAGTCGCTCGGCGTGACAGTCTTCCAGGGCCGATCGAATGTACAGAAGGGTGGCGGTGTCTTCTCCTGCATGGACTGTGACATGAACGCCATGCTCTCTGGCATGCCGGCACGCGATTGCATGGTCGGAAGGCGGATAACCCTCTTCCTTGCCCGCAAGATCGATCCCGACAACGCCATCGTCCGAATATGCCGAAGCCAGCCTGGCTATCCGAAGCGAATCGGGATCATCACGTACTGCCGTCAGAATGAGGTTGGCATCGATTTGGGCGGCTTCGGCACCCGTTTTCAGCCCTTCGAGTACGGCCTCGACACTCTCTTCGAGCGATAACCCGTGTTGTGAAAACCGGGCGGGCGCAAAGCTGGGTTCCGCGTATACAACACCGTCCGATGCGAGGTCGATTATTGCTTCATTTGCCACCCGGCTCAATGCCTCAGATGATTGAATCACGGCCACCGAATGGTCGATTATCCACAAGAGATTCTCGAGAGATCCCCTGCCTCGCATGGCAATCCACTCACTGAAACGGACCGCATTGGCCGTGGGAAGTCGTTTGTAGCCGAATTCTGCGGCAAGCTCTATCAAGGTTTCCGCTCGAACGCCACCATCAAGATGATCATGCAACAGCACCTTTGGTAGCTCGCGGTAGACGCTGGCATCCATAGTTCGAGCGTACTGTGAATTCTTGAGCCGTCCCAGCGTAGGGCCGATTCGGGAGTCACCAGCGGTGGTCTGTTATGCAGACCATGGCACTGACGGACGCTGCCCCTCATAATCTCGGACTCGACTGACTCCCTTGAGTCGCTCGGGACACGACTTCCAGGGTTGATGTATCACGCTCGTTCGACCAATAATCGACCAATAATTTCGGCGCTTTGACAACTCCCAGGAAGAGGAAAAACGACCCTCACCAGGGGGTTTCGAAGTGGAGCTGAGGGGATTTGAACCCCTGACCCCCTGACTGCCAGTCAGGTGCTCTGCCAGGCTGAGCTACAGCCCCATATTGGGGACCAGCATTTTAGGGCTAGCCGGTGTCGAACAAGAAAAGAGCGGTCGCAGGCGCGAACTAGTACGGATTTTGGACCGTATACGGTCCGTAGTAGCTGAGGTTCGCGATTTTTTGGGGTCAGCCCTCGCTGGCGACTGGCTCGTCCCAGGTGATGCGTTCCGAGTCTCCCCAGAGACGTTCCAACGAATAGAACTCCCTTGCCGCGCCCTGGAACAGATGAACGATGATGTCGCCGTAGTCAATCAGCACCCACTCGGCTTCAGTCTTGCCCTCGAGTCGAAGTGGCTTGAGATCGAGATCGATTTTCAACTTCTCCTCGACCCGCTCGGCCAGGGCCTGCACATGGGGGCGAGAGGTACCGGTGGCGATGACAAAGACGTCAGACAACAGAAAAAGCCCCTCAACGTCGAGCAGTACGATGTCGTTGCCCTTGGCATCAAAAACGGCATCCGCTGCCA
>CAXMOW010000038.1:0-14874 GCA_964195235.1 uncultured Acidimicrobiia bacterium
GTGACAAGTGACCGCACATAATGCCAGTTATCGGCGGTTGGGGACTAGCCGCTCTAAGAGTTGCCACCTGGGTTGTTGGGGTTGAACGCACTGTGGGTGAGCATTCCGGCTGGCAACAGAAGGACGCCCGCGAAACGCTGGACTCCCGCCCCGATTGATCCCGAGGCTCGCGCCCGGGCGTATCGATCAATGGGCCTATCGGGTCCCCAAGACGGGGAGCACTCGGCCAGACCGAGAGAAGCCCTCGCACATGTCCTTCGCTCCCCCGCACGACAGAGCCAGCCGCGCGTCGAATGTGAGCAATCCGTGAGCAATGGCCCATTCCGCGGTGGGTTGGAATCCCCTTCACCATCGGGGAAAGGCCGTTGACCAGGGCATGTCTCAGTGGGTCCCGTGGGAATCGAACCCACAACCTTCGGGTTAAAAGCCCGCTGCTCTGCCAATTGAGCTAGGGACCCAGTCGCCAAAAAGGGTACAACCGCCATCGGGACATCCACAGTCTGGGGTCGTGTGGTCAGAAGTCATACGCTGAGCGGCGATGAGCACGATCCGCTTCGGCATATCCCAGCTCCCATCCGAAGAGGTTGACGATGTCGAGTTTCTCGACGGACTTGTCAGCCAGGGTCATCGGACATTGGAGCTTCCCTTCACCCAGGGCTTTCCCTGGAAGGAGAAGCAGTGTGAGAGGTTTGCGGCACTGGCTGCTGAACGTGACCTACGACTCTCGGTTCACGCTCCGTACTTCGCTGGCTTGACCCTTCCCGACGAAGACCGGGGAAAACAATCGCTGGCGGCCATGGAACATACGATGAAGCTGGGCATGTGGCTTGGGGCGCCAGTCATCGTTGCCCACCTCGGCAGCAAATACGACGAGGAACCGGCCGCGCTAATGGATCGAATTCGAGGTCGACTGGAGTACGTCGCACCAAAGTTCGAATCATTGGGTGTAGGTCTGGGTCTGGAGACAGCAGGTAACAAGAGCTCCTTCGGAAGTCTTGGTGACATCGCACAGTTGGCATCCGAATTCTCTTTCGTCAGACCGGTCGTCGACTGGGCCCACGTCCACGCCATGACCGGTGGGGGCCTCACAACAAAGGAATCGTTCCTCTCGGTGCTGGCTTTCATTCAAGACAGCTTCCCCGGTTGGATGATCCAACCACTCCAGATGCAGTTCTCGGACAACGAATTCGGGAAAAGCGGTGAGATCCGCCATGTTCCATATGGAGACGGCACTTTGCGGGTGGGGCCTCTCATAGATGCCCTTCAGGAGATGGGGATGTCGATGGTCATGATCTCCGAGGCGCGTGACATGGAGAGTCATGATCTGATCTGGCAGGAAGTTCAGGAACACCTGGACTCGATCGAGCCGGCCGGTCGCACTCTCTCCAGCGCGACCATCGATTTCCCTACGCCGGTATTGGTGACCAAAGATGGAGACCGGTTTGTTCCATCTGGAGTCGACCGCCCGATCACCCTCTCGAACATCGACAAGGTCTTCTTCCCTGAAGACCCCTATACCAAAGGTGACCTGATCCAGTACTACGCCTCGGTGGCACCAGTGTTGCTGCCTCATCTTGAAGGGCGGCCGATCTCGATGTCCAGGTACCCCGACGGCATCATGGGTCCGAGTTTCTACGAGAAGAGGGCGCCCGGTCATCAACCCGATTGGATGCGACTTGCGCCAGTTGTCTCTGACTCGATGGGAGGCAAGATTGACTTCCTTCTGGCCGACTCCGTCGAGTCGATGATGTGGTTCGCCAACATGGGATGCATCGAGGTCCACCCGTTCCACTCCCGAGTAGACGCGCCCGAAATGCCTTCTTACGCCATATTCGACTTTGATCCCGCCGACGGCTCGAGCTGGGATCAGGTGGTTGCCGGGGCACGGCTCCTCGAGGTTGCACTTGGCCAGATCGGGCTGATCGGATATCCCAAGCTTTCAGGCTCGAAGGGGCTGCATGTCTATGTCCCTCTCGACCCTGTGCACGAGTTCGCCCGGGTCCGCCGGTTTGTTGGCGAGGTAGGCGAGTACCTCGCTGCTGCCAACCCCGACGATTTCACCATGGAGTGGGACAAACCGAAGCGAAAAGGAAAGGTCTTCATCGATCACAACCGCAATGCAACTGGGCAGACGGTGGCGTCGGCTTATTCGGTGAGGCCTCGTCCCGGCGCACCGGTGTCTGCACCGTTGACTTGGGATGAGGTGGAGACGATGAAGAATGGCGATGTCACTATTGCCAACCTGTTTTCCCGTCTCCAGCGTTACGGCGACCTCTTTGCGGCGGTGTTGAGAGGCGGACAGACCCTTGATGCGGCCGAGGCGGCTTTGGGCATCGCATAGATGAGCTGATTCTGACCGGATACGGTCCGTACTACCTGAGGTTTGCAATGCAGGGGCTGGATGCGGCCAGCCAAGGCTTGGGTAAGGTGGTTGGGCATGGATCTTTACGCCCGTATCAACATTCTCGGCGGGCTTTCGGTGCGATTACCCAAAGGCGGTCTCGATGAGGCCATAGCTCTCGACAACGATCCGATTGGGCGCGCTCACAACTGGGTGAAACAGGGTGTGGACTATCTCCATGTAGTCGACCTCGATGCGGCCGCATATCGCGACTACCGCAACCGAGAGTTGATCAGCCGTCTCGTCTCCGAGGTTGATGTTCCGGTCCAAGTCGCCGGTGGGGTGAGATCCGAGGGCGAAGCCGAGCGAATCATGGACATGGGGGCTTGGCGGATGGTGATGGGTACCGCCGCGATCGAAAACCAGATCATGGTCTGGGACCTCTGCCGCGAGTACCCCGAGAAAATCGTCGTGTCGCTCGACGTTCGCGGCAATGAAGAGATTGCGACACAAGGCTGGACTCAGAACAGCGGGCGTTTTCTCGAAGAGGTACTCATCGAGATGTCTTCCGCCGGCGCGGTGGCTTTCCTCGTCTCTGAAGCAGGACGCGACGCGTTGGAGGACCCTCCGAACTTCCAGATACTGGCCGAGTCGCTCGGCGCGGTCGAGGACCCCGTCATTGCCTCGGGTGGGGTTCGTGATCTCGACGATTTACGCAAGCTGACCCAACTCGAGACCTCCGGTCACCGGATTGCCGGAGTGGTGGTCGGCCGTGAGGTGACCGCCGGTCGTTTCACAATTGACGAGGCCAAAGAGGTACTTGCGGGTGGAGGGCCAAGCCGCGCGCCCGGTGGGATCAACTCAACTAGAACCTCCGTGGCGGTGTCATCGCTGGACAGCTCTCTCAAGTTCTACAGCGAGGTACTCGGGTTCGACCAACTTCGTTCGCCGTCGCAGGGTGTGGTTACTGCGGTCGTCCAGGCGGCTCCCGGTCAGCAAATAGAACTGGTCGAGGAAGGAGTGTCTCGCCCTGACGCCTTGGTTTTCGAGGTCGAGGACGTACAGCGGTGGAAGGAGCATCTCGCCAATGCCGGGGTGGTCTCGGCACCGACATCGATCGGGCTTGAGCTACACGATCCGGACGGTCTCCGGATCAGCCTCGAATCCTCTTAAGGACGACTAGCGGATCACTGTCCGCGATTGCTCCCTGAGGAACTGACGCAGATACCAGGGGCCGCCACCGCCGGCGCCCGATGTGCCAGAGCCCTTCCAACCGCCGAATGATTGGATGTCAGGCCACGCCCCTGTGGTTGCGCCAGCCGCCCTGTTGACATAAGTGACACCGGCTTCGATACCGGCGAACCAACGGTCGATTTCATCATCGTCGTTTGAGAAAAGGCCGGCAGTGAGACCGAACTCGGTGTCGTTGGAGAGGGCGAGCCCTTCTTCCAGCCCGGAGACCTTGGTTACCGCCACAAACGGAACAAAGAGCTCCGTCGACCACACCCACGAGTCAAGCGGAGCGGTCACCACTGTCGGTTCGACGTAGTTGCCGTTAGCCAGGTCACCATCTGAGACGACATTTCCTCCGGCGAGGACCTCGCCTTCATGCTCCCGAACTTCGGTCACCGCCTTCTTGAATCGCTCGACCGCGGCATCGTCAATGACTGGTCCGACGAAGACGCCGTTCTCGAGAGGATCGCCAACCGTGATCTCGCCCGTGCGAGCGACGAGTTTGGAGAGGAAGTCTTCGTAGACCGAACCTTCCACGTAAACCCGCGATGTTGCAGAACACTTCTGACCACTGAGCCCGAAGGCTCCACGCGCCACGCCCTCGGCCGCCTGATCGAGGTCGGCGCTCTCGGTGATGACCACCGGATTCTTCCCGCCCATCTCAGCGCTCACGGGTTTGGGGCGGTTCTCATTGACTGTCCGGTACAGATACATGCCGACCGGATAAGAGCCGGTAAATGTGAGGCCGTCGACATCGTCGTGGTGAGCTAGATAGTCACCCGCTTCGTCACCACCCGTGATCAGGTGTAGGGCGCTGGAGGGCAGGCCAGCCTCCATCATGATCCGATAGAACTCTTGAGCCATGAGTGCGCCGGTGTTCGACGGCTTCAGCACAACCGTGTTACCGGTGATCAGGGCTCCGGACGATGGCCCTCCCGCTAGAGCAAGAGGAAAATTGAAGGGTGATATCACCGCCCACACGCCATGAGGTCGCAGGACTGAAACGTTCGTTTCGTCGTCGCCCAACGCACTCAGCAGCGTTATGAACCCGTCGTGTTCGGTAATCTGACGGGCGTAATAGCGAAGAAACTCGACAGTCTCAGCCACATCTCCCAGGGCCTCGAGTCGGTTCTTCCCAACTTCGTAGGACATCAGCGCCGAGAGATCGAATGTCTGTGCGTCCATGATGTCGGCCGCTTTCAGCATGAGGTCTCGTCGGCGTTCCCAGCCCCAAGCCTCCCACTCTGGTTGGAAGGTGCCTGCCGCCCTCACCGCGTCGTCGATGTCGGATGTTGTCGCCTGGGCATAACGGCCAATGAGTAGATCGCGGTTGATCGGTGAAACCTCTTCGAAAAGGTCGCGATCCATGCGAGCCTCACCGTCGACCATCACACCATGGGTCTGGCCGAGTCGTGACTCAACATCTACTACCGATTTCTCATATGCAGCATTGAGTTCTTCGTTGTCCGCCGACATCGTTGCGTAGGTGATTTTCAGGGCCATCTCAACCTCTCGAGGTGTGGAATCGAATCGGTCCGACGATACCGCGTCGTCGCCGCTCAACGTCTGGTGGGCCGGGTGGGTCCAGGAACCTATTGCCCCTAATGGGTCTAACGACCGGTGAGGACTGGCTGGTCGAAAGACGATGAATTAGTCATGGCCACGCGATTGACCGAAAGTCTCCTGGGCACCAACTCCGACATGGACCGCATTCACAGGCGTGTAGTACACGTAGGCGCCGCAGCGGCATGGGTGAGCGCTGCCATTTTCCTCGTGGCCGGGTTCCTCGGTGGCAACTCAGCAATGTTCGTCGAGGCGATCGGCCCAACCCTTGCTGCCGGACTCATGACCATCCAGATCATTCTCCACCGTGAGGACGCTGGAGTCGCTCTGTTTGGAGCTGCCGTTGTCACGATGGTCATGTATGGGGTGGTGGGCAATGAAGACACGCTGATCCCCGCAGCTCTTGCCCTTGTGATCATCCCGGCGATCGGAGTTTTGTTCATCGAAAGCCATCGTGTTTGGTCGGTTGCCGCTGCTGCAGCCGTTCTACTCACTACGCCATTCGTCTGGGGCTTGGGATTTAGCGAGGCGCTGACACTCGGCCTGGTGATGGCGATCAGCTTCACGGTCACTTCGGTCATCTTCCTCCTTGTCAGAAGTGCCGCAGCAAGACTCAACTTTCGCTTTCAAAGTCTTTTCGATCACTCGCCCACGGCTGTCATGGAAGAGGATTGGTCGGATTCATTGGCTTATGTTCGATCCGAGTACACAGGACGCGCCGACCGTATAGAAGCCTTCCTCATGGCCTATCCCGCGGTTGTGGCGAGAGCGGTTGCACGGGCGAAAGTGATCCGGGTCAACCAGGCCGCTGTCGAACTACTCGAAGCCGATGGTCCCGAAGAAGTACTCGGATTCCGCAACCCCAACACTGTGGGACCGGAAACGATGGAGATGTTCGTCGGTGCACTGGTCGCGCTCTACGAGGGCAGGACCTCCTTTGAACAGGAGGCGCCTGCTCGGACTTTCAAGAACACCTCGATCTGGCTTCAGACACGCTCGGTTGACACATCTACGAGTTTGCCGGCCAGCACCATCCTGGTGGGGCTGGCTGATATCACCCACATCAAGGCCAGCAGTGACGCAATGAGTGAACTTGTGAAGGCGAAAGACGACTTCATCGCCAGGGTGAGTCACGAGCTTCGGACTCCGCTAACAGCCGTCATTGGTCTCAGCTCCGAGCTGAACTCCGATGACTCCCTGAGTGACGAGGAGCGGGTCGAATTGACAAAACTTGTTGCCGGCCAGGCGGCCGAGATGTCATACATTGTCGATGACCTTCTGGTGGCTGCTCGGGCTGAGATGGGCACGGTTGGCATCGATCCGGTTGTCGTCGACCTCCACGCTGAGCTAGCTGCGACCATCGACGGTCTTGGCATCGCTGCTGGGGATGTGCCCATCTCGATCGACTCTGTGGTGGCGGACCCAAGCCGGGTTAGGCAGATTCTTCGCAATCTTCTCACCAATGCTCAGCGCTATGGCGGACCCGAGATCCGTGTTCTGGCGGGTTCAATCGGGGGCAAGGCGTGGGTTGAGATCAGAGACAACGGTGAGGGTGTTTCGCCCGGGGAGGCAAGTCGAATCTTCGAGCCGTATGCAACCGCTCACGACGGCGGGGTTGCCGGCTCGGTAGGTCTGGGGTTGTCCGTAGCCCGACAACTTGCCGAACTCATGGGTGGAACGTTGACCTATAGGCGTGATCTGAACGACAGTGTTTTTCGACTGGAGCTTCCTCTAGCTGGCAAATCTGAAACCTCTCGGGCTTCCAACAAGGCCGTTGTCTAACTAGTGGCCTGCGAGACAGGCCACTAGTTTCTTGGGTGATGCCAGACATCGCGACGCCAATTCTGTACTGGCCATTGCTCTTGGTAGGGGCTTACCTGCTGGGTTCGGTGCCTTTTGCCCAGTTGATGGCGCGCCTCAATGGTGTTGACCTTCGCGCGGTTGGCAGTGGCAATGTCGGCGCTGGAAACCTGGCTCGCGAGGTCGGGGCAGGCTGGGGGCTAGTCGCCGCGATTCTGGACGGGCTCAAAGGACTGTTTCCGGTGTGGATCGCCCTGGAGGCAGGACTTGGCCCTGGTGCATCGGGTATGGCTGGAGTTGCGGCTGTTGTGGGACACAACTGGTCACTCTGGCTACGAGGCCGCTCCGGACGTGGCCTGGCGCCGGCCGTCGGTGTTCTGGTGGCGCTCGATCCCGTGTTGCTTGTCTGGACCGGGGCATGGTCGCTGGCTGGGTGGAAGATCGGAAGCGGATTGGGGGGTTTTCTCGGCTGGGGTCTTCTCCCGATAGTCGCGGTTGCGATGGGTCGCCCGCCGACAGAGTCTCTTCTCATTGCTTTGCTTTCTATCGTCTTGATGAGCCGACGGGCGCAAGGAAACCCGGACGCGCAGTCAGGCAGGATCCCGGCTTTGAAGCGCGTGATCTATGACACGGACAGCGTGGTCGACGACTTTCCCGAGCCGGTTGAGGGTCCACTGACGCCGTGAACCCGAAGCGTGTGGTCTGGATCGCCGCTTTGGCGGCTGTTGGCTATATCGCTGTTGCGATCTGGTTGGTCAACTCTGATTTCGTCGAGATCCCGCCTCTTAGCGGGTCGGCTCTTGCTCTGGTCCTAGCTGCGGGCATCAGTCAGGTCGCAGCCAAGTTCTTCTACGGACTCCTCTTTCGTGAGTCGGTCCGCGAAACTGGTGGAAACCTCAGGCGGTGGTCCGCATTCAAAGCCGCTTTGGTGGGTGCCGGCATCGCCCGGTTGATACCTGCGGGTGGCGCGATCACTCCGGTTGGCATGTCATGGACGGTTCGGGACGAAGTCGACGGCGGTTCCACAGGTCCAGCAGTACGTACCGTCCTGCTCAACTACGCAGGGTTGTTGATGATGACCGGGGTTGGTCTATTCGTCGCTCGTGTGGAAATTCCCGTCTTCAAGCTCAGTCTGTTTGTTCTGTCACCGTTCATTTTCTTTTTGGGTGTTGGCTTGATGTTCGGTTCGGGAAAGTTGGGGACCCTCTCCAAGTATCTGCCTCGGTTCATTCGGGAGAAGGCTCAAAGCGCCGCTATCGATCATCTGCCCGGTGTTGAATCTCAGATATACATCTGGGCTCGGCTGTTCCTCGAAGCCGGCGCCCTGTGGTTGGTGCTTATCGCCTTCGGAATCGAGATCAACGGGCTTCAGGTGATGGCAGCATTTGGAGCTTCGGCGCTCGCCGGCGGACTCCCAGGTCCACCCGGAGGGGTGGTGATCGTCGAGGGGACCCTTGGTCTGATTCTCGTCGCATACGGTGTGCCCGCGGCGGCAGTTGTCGCTCCCGTTCTCGTATTCAGGGTGATTTCGTATTGGCTGCCATCTGGTCTGGGGCTCCTCGCTGGTGGATCGACGTTCCTCTCGTCGGATGCCGCCAAGAAGGCACGGGATCACGAATCTGTTGGGGGAGAAGAGGATTAGCCTCTCTTGCTCATGAGTGAAAAGGTAACTTTCAACCTCCGTAATCAGGACGGCGAGCCGGTATCGGACGGAGATTTCAAAGGCAAGAAGTATGTGATGTTCTTCTATCCAAAGGCGATGACCCCCGGGTGTACCACTGAGTCGTGTGATTTTCGGGACAGCTATGGGGAGTTGGCTGAGGCCGGCTATTCGATAGTCGGAGTGAGCCCCGACCCACCGTCCCGGAACAAGAAATTTCAGGAGAAAGAAGGTCTCAACTTCGATCTCCTCTCAGACGAGGATCATGTCCTTGCCGAAGGCTTGGGTGCCTGGGGTGAGAAGAAGCTGTACGGCACGATCTCTATGGGCTTGATCCGCTCCACCTTTGTCATCGACGAGGAAGGTGTGGTTGTCGAGACCTACCGAAACGTCCGGGCCAAAGGCCACGTTGCCCGGGTGATGGCCGACCTCGTCACCTGAACTCTCCTCCGTACACGTGGGGTACAGAGTGCCGCTGTGTGCACAAGCTCAGGTGCTTAATGCGACCCCCGACAGGTTTTCGAGAGCTTTGACCAGCGCATGGTTGCCCTCGCCACCAAGACCCTGAGACTGGAGCGACCGATACAACTGGAAAACGAGGGCTACCCCCGGGAGCGGTATTCCCAACTCGTCGGCTGCCTCCAGGACGAGACGAAGGTCTTTTTGCTGTAGGTCGATGGTGAAGCCGGGGCGCCAGTCCCTCTTGATCATCTGGGGTCCCCGGTTGGACAGCATCCAAGAGCCAGCCGCTCCACCTTCCACGGCAGCGAGGGTCTTGTTCAGATCGAGACCGGCACCTTGAGCCAGTAGCAAAGCCTCGGATGCCGCCAACTCGTTCAGAACCACGAGGATCTGATTGACGGCTTTTACCATCTGCCCCGATCCGGCTTCCTCGCCGACGTGGACGATCGACTTCGAGTAGGCGTTCATGAAAGGCAGGGCCCGTTCCAACGCTTCTTCAGAACCCCCGGCCATGACAGCGAGGGTTCCGTTGACCGCCCCTTCAGATCCGCCTGACACCGGTGCATCGACCCACGCAACTCCCAATTCAGCTGCTTGCGCGGCGAAGATCTTCGTCGCCGAAGGTGAGATCGTCGAGTGGTCCACCAACAAGTCGCCCTCAGTCATTCCATGGATCACTCCGAAGTCACCGAACACGACCTCCTCAACGTCGGGGGTGTCCGATACGCAGATGAAGACGATGTCGGAGGCCGGTCCAACGTCTCTTGCCGTGGCGACAAGGCTGGCCTTTAGGCCCTCTGCTTTTGACGGGGTTCGGTTCCAAACCGTGATCTCATGGCCACCCCCAATGAGATTGGCCGCCATGCCATGCCCCATGATCCCCAGTCCGATGAATCCGAGTCTTGTCATGACGCCGCACCATAGAGACCTGCTAAACCCCCGGTCATGCCGCACGATCGACTGGATGAGGCCTTAGACAGCGAGCTCTCCGAATTGCGAGAGACGGGAACGGACAAGGGTCCTGAGGCTGTCGTCACCGAGGTGCTCCCAGGGCGGGGTGGCCTCGGCCGGCGTTATCGGCTGGCTGGTTCGACCGGCGAGTTCATCCGGATGAATTCCAACAGCTACCTAGGGCTCTCACATCACCCGGCAGTGATTGGTGCCGAGGAGACGGGTACCCGGCGATTTGGCGCAGGTCCGGGGGCTGTCCGGTTCATCTCGGGCACCTATCAGACTCACCTCGACCTGGAGCAGCGCCTTGCCAGTTTCCACTCCCGCGAGGCGGCGATCATCTACTCATCTGCCTACGCCGCTGTAGTAAGCGCTCTGACATCGTTGGTGAGCAGCGAGACGCTGATTCTCAGCGATGAGTTGAACCACAATTGCATCATCAACGGGGTGCGGATGACAAAACCCGCGACCCGAACGGTGTATCCCCATCTGGACATGGATTCCCTGGACAAGGCACTGACCGAAGCGGCCGGCACGGCCGCCCGTGCCGTGGTGATCACCGACGGTGTCTTTTCGATGCGAGGCGACTTCGCTGACCTATCGGCGATCAATCAGATTGCGGCACGACACGACGCGTCTTACCCGGAGAACGTCGTGGTCGTCGTGGACGATTCGCATGGAGTCGGCTCCATCGGCGAGAGCGGTCGGGGCACCGAAGAGGTGACGGATGGGTCTGCCGACGTGCTGATCGGAACTCTGGGCAAGGCGTTTGGCGTCAACGGCGGATACGTCACGGGGAGCGACACGCTGGCCAGCTATCTCCGGGAAAGGGGTCCGATGTATATCTACTCGAACCCCATCACAGCAGGAGAGGCTGCCGCGGCGGAAATGGCTGTTTCAATTCTCGACTCGACAGAGGGCTCGGAAATGCTGAGTCACCTAGGTGAGATGACGGGTCGGTTCGAGTCGGGGCTGCTAGCAAAAGGATTCGAAACTATTCCCGGACCCCACCCCATCGTGCCGCTGATGATGCGAGAAACCGATCGCACCTCATCGCTCGTCCATCATTTGTTCGACAATGGTGTCTTGGCTACGGGTCTCAACTTCCCTGTTGTGCCCAAAGGCGATGAGGAGGTTCGATTCCAGGTGAACGCCGATCACACCGTTGCCGACATTGACTTTGTGCTGTCCGTCTTGAGCGACTTCGCCGGCTGATGCCCGAAATATCGGTTTGGCCCGATGATGTCGAGGTCCACTTCGACACTGAGGTGAACCTTCTCGAGGCGCTGGTGTCGGCGGACATACCGATCGCCCATCTGTGTGGCGGTAAGGCGCGTTGCTCAACCTGTCGAATAAGAGTTCGCGAAGGCATCGAACACATGTCTCTTCGAACGGAGCCGGAACAGCAAATGGCCGAGCGACTCGATTTTTCTGACGAAATGAGGCTGGCATGTCAAACCAAAACAACAGGATCGGTAGACGTCGCACGACTCGTCTTGGACAGCACCGATGTAGAACTTGCCTCGCAACTGGGCAAGCCGAAGCTGGTCGGCCCCGTTGGCCGAGAGGTCGACGTCGCTGTCCTGTTTACAGATGTCGTCGATTACACCTCGATGGCCGACACCCTTCCCGCCTATGACGTCGTCCATCTTCTCAACCGATTTTTTGCTCGAACTACTGCTCTGGTCGAGGAGAACGGAGGCAGGGTCGACAACTACATCGGTGATGCGGTTTTTGCAGTCTTCGGTGTGGAGGGGAATCCCGATCCTGCCTTGGGGGCCGTGCGCACAGGTCTGGGCATCCTTGCGATCGCCAACGACCTCACCCATTACCTAGAACGTATCTATCGAATGGGTTTCGGGGTTCGGGTAGGTATCCATTTCGGTGAAGTCGTGTTTGGTCTCATGGGGGCTGAATCTGCAGCTCGAGAAACGGTTATCGGTGACGCGGTAAATGTCGCGAGTCGACTCGAAGCGGCCAACAAGGAAACCGGGACTTCCATCCTCGTGTCAGACCCCGTGCGCGAGTTGACTCAGCAGAGCATCGAATACGGACGGCGATTCGAGCTCGACCTGAGGGGTAAGACAGGTTTGGTTACGGCACACGAGGTAATTGGCGAAGTGAGTGGCGTAAGTTGATGGTGTGACTGCCCCGACACTGGCCGAGCGATACTCCAAAGCCATATTCAGGTCGGACTTCGGAGCACTCAGTGAACTGCGTCACGCCGACTTCGCCGCTCGATGGCCACAGTCGGGTGAGGTCGTTCGTGGTCACGACCATTGGGTCGAAATCACCCAGCGTTACCCTCAAAGCGGTGGTGACATCGGTGCGATCTCCGGTGGCGAGAAGTTGACGGTTACCCGCATAAAGACACCGATGCCCTTTGGGCCGCCGATCTTCGCCATGAGTGGTGGTGGTGACACTTTCACATTCCAAGGCCAGATCAGGTATCCCGACGGGTCGCTGTTTCACGTGGTCGCCATTTGCGATGTCGAAAGTGGAAAGGTGATCCGGGAGACAGCCTATTTCTGCGAGCCTTTCGACCCACCCGAGTGGAGAGCAGATCTGGTCGAACTCGAGAGTGAGACCTAGTGGCCCGTCTTACAAGTGATTGCCGCGTCTCTCCCGGCCTCGGAGACACCCTGGCACCATTTTGTGTGACATACCACTAGCTGGTGCCCTCAACTACGACAAGGATGGCATCCGCCTCGACCTGATCCCCGGCATCGTGTCTGACCTCGGTGACCGTGCCGTCGTGGGGTGAACGGAGGGTGTGCTCCATCTTCATCGCCTCCAGGACCACCAGAACCTGACCCTCGACGACGTCGTCACCCACGGTGACTTCCACCCGAATCAGTTGGCCGGGCATAGGTGAGTGGAGAGAGCCGACATCTTCGTCCGGTCCTATTGAGGGGAAGCGAGGTGTTGCTACGAGTCTCGCCGGTCCGGAGGCGGAGTCGATGAAACGCTCGTCCCCGTACCTGGCCACTTCGTAGTGGTGCTCATCGCGGTCGACGGTGAAGGAAGCTTTCTCTGCATGGACCTCGATAACCCGAATCGAGCCGATTCCCACAGCATCGAACCCCGATGGTCCCAAGGAGTACGCCACATCATGTTCACCATGGTTTCCCAGATATGACCTTCGCTGCAGCTGACTCAGCGAGTTGCGCCAGCCCGATGGGATGGTCGGCAATACCCCCGCGTTGGCACGTTCGTGGGCCTGGTCGGTGAGCGCCGCTGCAATCGCCGCCAGACCCTCATCGCGTTCGCTTGCCAGCGGGCGGGCCAGGTTTTCGAGATCATGACGCTCCAGGAAGTGAGTATCTGTTTGCCCCAAAAGGAACTCGTCTGATTCCAGCACTCTCACCAGGAGCGCCCGATTGGTCATCGAGCCGTGAATGTGAGCTCGTCTCAAGGCAGACGCGAGTCGGTCCGCCGCGTCTGCTCTGGTCGCCCCGTGGGCAATGACCTTGGCAATCATCGGGTCGTAGTGGACCGACACCTCTGACCCGTTGGCGATGCCAGAATCAACTCTCAGCCCTTCCGCTTCGCCAAACCAAAACGTGTGGAACCGACCAGTGACTGGGAGGAAATCGTTGAGCGGATCTTCGGCGTAGAGTCGAGCTTCGATGGCGTGGCCTGACCTTCTGGGGGGCTGCTCGTCTAGGGCACCACCGCCAGCGATTTCGATCTGCATACGGACCAGATCGACGCCGGTCACCATCTCCGTCACCGGATGCTCGACCTGGAGTCGTGTGTTCATTTCGAGGAAGAAGAACTGATCGTCCTGGTACAGAAACTCGACAGTGCCGGCACCTACGTACTCGACAGCTTGTGCTGCCTCCACGGCTGCTTCGCCCATTGCCTCCCTGACCGCGTCTTTGATCCCCGGCGACGGAGATTCCTCAATGATTTTCTGGTGCCGCCGTTGGATCGAACATTCACGCTCGAACAGTGAGACCACCGTGCCGTGGGTGTCGCCGAACACTTGGATTTCGATATGGCGTGGCGCTTCCAGATATTTCTCCAGGAAGAGAGTGTCATCACCAAATGCACCTGCGGCCTCCCGACGAGCGCTTTCAATTGCTTCAGCCAAATCATTTGGCCTACTGACTATTCGCATCCCCTTGCCCCCACCACCGGCTGACGCTTTGACGAGCACTGGGAACTCGATGGCCGCTGCCGCCCTTCCGACGGATGGCCCTTCTTGAATCTCAACGCTTGGCAGCACCGGAACACCGATCTGATCCATGAGACGCTTCGATTCGATCTTCGAGCCCATGATTTCGATTGACTCAGGAGAAGGCCCAATCCAAGTGATGCCAGAATCCGTCACTGCGCGGGCGAAGGTGGAGTTTTCGGCAAGGAAGCCGTACCCCGGATGAATAGCGTCAGCCCCTGTTTCCTTGGCCGCTGCCAAGACCGCTTCGATATTGAGATAGGTGTCAGCTGGTGCCGCCCCGCTCAGAAGCACGGCTTCGTCCGCTTCGACCGCGTGGGGTTCTGTGGCGTCGGGCTCTGAATAGACCGCAACCGTGGAGATCTCCATTTTCTGGCAGGTGCGAAAAACTCTTCTCGCGATCTCGCCGCGGTTGGCGACGAGGATTTTCGAGATGGTCATCTCACATCCGGAAGACGCCGAAGCGGTCGGTGCCTTCGACCGGGCCCGAGTGGATGGCGGATAGGGCTATCCCGAGGGTCGAACGTGTGTCGCGGGGGTCGATCAACCCGTCGTCGCGGACACGGGCTGTAGAGAAGTAGGCCTTCTCGGTCTCCTCCATCTCCCTGATCAGCTCGGCATTGCGTTCGGCGTCTGCCTCCTCGTCGAAATCCAGGTTTCTCGACTCAGCTGATTGGCGTGCAA
>CAXMOW010000039.1:0-14820 GCA_964195235.1 uncultured Acidimicrobiia bacterium
ATGCACCAGCCAAATCGGGAGGATTTGGTCTACTTGGGCCAGCTGTTTTCATCCGACTCGGTGGTTCCGGTCATCGATTCGAGCTACCCGTTGAGTGAATCCGCTCGAGCATTTCGACACTTTGGCGGCGGACTACACAACGGCAAAGTCGTCATCACGGTCTGATTCGTCCCGATTTGAGCAAATCACACGTCTCTAACTAGTATTCACCTGTCTTTAGTCGCTACTTCTTTGGCCGAAGTAGCGGTGTTCCGTCAGGGCGTGATCGCTCGTAACCAAACCTCTGGTCGAGTGATGATGTTCTGACAGCGTTCGCGCGCAATGGCGAACGTTCATTGTTTTGGAGTGCGAAATGAAGGTAAGACCTTCCACAAAGAGAATGTGCGAGAAGTGTCGGATCATCCGTCGACGTGGACGCGTTTGGGTGATTTGTTCCAATCCCCGTCACAAACAAAGGCAGGGTTGAGCGTATGGCTCGAATTTCCGGAGTAGATATTCCTCGCGACAAGCGGCTCGAGATCTCGTTGACCTATATCTACGGGATCGGGCTGTCTCGCTCCCAGCAGATCCTCGCTGAGACCGGCGTCAGTGGCGACACCCGCGTGCGTTCCCTCACCGACGACGAAGTTGCCAAGATCCGCCGTTTCATCGAGGCGAACTATGAGGTCGAAGGTGACTTGCGGCGTCAGGTTCAGCAGGACATCAAGCGAAAAATCGAGATTGGCAGCTATCAGGGCATCCGCCATCGTCGCGGTTTGCCAGTGCGGGGTCAGCGCACCCACACCAACGCCCGTTCCCGCAAGGGACGTCGAATGGCGATTGCGGGCAAGAAGAAGGTGACTAAGCAGTGACTACGCCAGGCACGAAGAGGGTCCGTCGTCGTGAGCGGAAGAACATCTCACACGGACAGGCCCACATCAAGGCCAGTTTCAACAATACGATCATCAACATCACCGACCAGAACGGGGCCACGGTGGCGTGGACCTCGGGTGGCTCGGTTGGGTTCAAGGGTTCCCGCAAGTCGACCCCCTACGCCGCACAGGTGGCAGCCGAGGAGGCTGCGCGCCGGGCCGGTGAGCATGGGATTCGCAAGCTCGACGTCATCGTCAGCGGCACCGGCTCGGGCCGTGACACCGCGGTCCGCACCCTGCAAAACATGGGGATGGAAATCAGCTGGGTCAAAGATGTGACTCCAATGCCGCACAACGGCTGTCGGCCCAAGAAACGGAGACGCGGCTAATGGCTCGTTACACCGGCCCCCGGCACAAGCCATGCCGTCGGGCGCGTACCCCACTCTGTCAGTCGAAGCGCTGTCCGGTCGAGCGTCGTCCTTACCCGCCTGGTGAGCACGGTCGTGGCCGTATCCGCGAGAGCGACTACATGATTCAGCTTCGCGAGAAACAGAAGCTACGCATGATGTACGGGGTTCTCGAGAAGCAGTTCCGCAACTACTACAAGCAGGCGGCTCGTCGCGGTGGTATCACCGGCGACACCCTTCTGCAATTGCTGGAGCAGCGTCTCGACAACGTCGTATGGCGCTCCGGTCTTGCCGCCACCCGTCCCCAGGCCCGGCAGATGGTCAACCATGGCCACTTACTGGTGAATGGCAAGAAGGTCGATATCCCGTCGTTTCAGGTCAAACCTGGTGACGAGGTATCGGTCAAGGCCGCGAGCACGGATCTGATCATGATCCAGCACGCGGTAGACACCCAAGGTCGTCCGGTCTCGGACTGGCTTTCGGTAGATGTCGATTCCCGAAAGATCATTGTCAATGCCCAACCCCGTCGAGACCAGATAGACACCGACATCAACGAACAGTTGATCGTCGAGCTCTACTCCAAGTGAGGTAACCGAGTTGCTGATAGTCCAACGTCCCCAAATCGAAGAAGAAGTCCTAGGTGAGAACCGTTCTCGAATAGTCGTGGAGCCGCTCGAGCCAGGCTTCGGTTACACGCTTGGCAACACCATGCGCCGGACTCTGTTGTCCCGCATCCCTGGTGCTGCCATTACCTCGATCCAGATCGAGGGCGTAGAGCACGAGTTCTCGACCATTCCTGGTGTTGTCGAAGACGTCGTGGACATGATTCTCAATATCAAGCGCATCGTGATCCGTATGGACGGGCATGATGAGGAGACCCTCTATTTGTCAGCCAAAGGCGCCGGCACCGTCAAGGCCAAGGATCTGAAGCTTCCGGCTGGTGTCGAGGTGGTGAATCCGAAAGCTCATATCGCCACTTTGAGCGCGTCCGGGCGTCTCGAGATGGAACTAACCGTCGCCCCCGGCGTCGGTTATCGCACCGCTGATGGCAACAAGGGTGGATCGGCCACCATCGGGATTATCCCGGTCGACTCGATCTTTTCGCCTGTGCGCAAAGTTGCTTACAAGGTGGAGAACACCCAGGTCGGTCAGATGACGAACTTCGACAAGTTGGTGATTGACGTCGAGACCAACGGTGCCATCGAGCCCAGTGAGGCTGTGTCCTCGGCGGGTAAGACCCTTGGTGAGTTGATGGGTCTCTTCGCCGACATCGGGGAGGGACAGGGTCTCGAACTCGGTGACGTCGAGCCCGAAGTGTCGGGTTCACCCGACCTCGATCTTCCGATTGAAGCGCTGGACCTCTCGGAGCGTCCCCGCAATTGCCTGCGTCGTGCGCAGATCAAGACCGTTGGCGAGCTTGTCGAACGGACGTCGGATGACTTGCTCAACATCACCAACTTCGGGCAGAAGAGCCTCGATGAGGTAATCGCCAAGCTCGATGAACTGGGTCTCAGCCTTGCCGACTCACCGTCGGCTGGCGGCATCGGCTGATGCCACGCCCTCGCAAGGGCCCCAGTTTTGGTGGGTCACCCGCTCACGACAGACTGATGATGGCCAATTTGGCCAGTGATCTGTTCATGCACGAGAGGGTGGCGACAACCGAGGCCAAAGCCAAAGCTGTTCGACCGCTAGCCGAGAAGCTGATCACCAAAGCTCGCAAAGGCGATCTGCACTCACGTCGTGTGGTGATGAAGACAATCACCAACAAGGACGCGGTGCACAAGCTGTTTGAGGATGTCGCTCCCCGATACATTGACCGGACGGGTGGTTACACCAGGATCACCAAACTTGGCCCCCGTCGTGGCGACGGTGCGGAAGAAGCGATCATCGAACTCGTCTAACACTCGGCCGTCGGCTGTTGAAAGGACCGCGTTTGAGCGGTCCTTTTGTTTTGGCTGATCTAGTTGGCGAACCAACTCTCAGTTGGCGAGTACTCCTAGGAAAATTCCGAGCATCAGGATGGTCACACCAAAGAGAAGCACATGCATCGGTGACATCCGTCCTGGCAGCCACTTCGAGGCAACCATCGTGTCGGTGTAGACCACCGCTCCGAATATGACCATCAGTACCCCGGAGATGAGCAGGAACGTAGAGACAAGCCCAGGGAGGAACGCTGTAAATAGCAGTGTCCCAATGACCACGCCGACCATGATCCGGGTGAACACCCAGTCGGGAAGCAGGGCCCCCCAACGCTTTTCAGCGGCTTCGAGACCTTTGTCCACTGGTCTGAGCAGAGTGGCCCTTTTGGGCAGGGTGATCTTGGTGCTCTGACTCTTCTGGTTCGGTTCAGAACTCATCTCGTTCAGTTCAGAAGCGAATGCTTCAGCGTCAGGCATTTCGATGAGTAGTTGCTCTCCCTCGGCCGCCATCCGATAACCGTTTGGAGTCGGCTCGAGATGTATCTCGTCGAGTGACCAGTCGCCGATAGATTCCGCACCGGCTTCGATGCTGAGGCGGTCGTTTTCAATTACAACTGTTGCGGCCAGACCTTGTCGGTCTCCCAAGGTCTTCAACGACGCGCTGAAGCTGCTCACAGGAACAGTATCGGTCGTTGGAGGCCTTACTGTCGGGTTTTGTCCGTTTTAGAGATTGACGGCGAATGCGCCGACGAGGAGCAAGATCAGGAAAACTAGCGCGACACCGATCAGAACTGTCCCGACGATGCCAAGAATCCTGCCAGCATTGGCGGTGCCTCGATTCGCCGGCGGTCGGCGACCCGAATCGATAGCCTCCAGCTCGTTTTTTCCCATGATCCATGCAACCGGCGCCAGGACTCCACAGACGATGAGGCCGAGAATGCCAAGAACGAGGACTGTCGTGGCCTGGCTCGCCTCGGGGTATTGATTGGGGTCTGTGGGGAACTGCTGATCGGACATCGCCCGGAGTATCGCACATCTGGTCTCTGCTCTGTCTGGCGTTAGCCTGGTTCGTGATGTCCCGACCGCATTACATCGACTTCGACCGCAAGGCGTGGGCACGGTTACGGGCGAACACTCCCTTGACTCTCACCAAAGAGGACATCGAGAAACTCCGGGGCATCAACGTCCAACTCGACATCGATATGATCGAGCACACATTCCTCCCGTTGTCCCGGTTGCTCAATCTCCACGTTCAGGGAAGCCAGCAATTGGCAACGGTTACGGACACTTTCTTAGGCACGCCACCGCGCCCAGTGCCGTTCGTCATTGGTGTCGCCGGATCCGTAGCCGTCGGCAAGTCGACCATCGCTCGTGTTCTTCAGGCGCTCTTGGCCCGGTGGCCACACCATCCGGTCGTCGAACTGGTCACCACTGACGGGTTCCTCTTTCCCAACGCCGTTCTCGAGGAGCGGGGTCTGATGGCGCGGAAGGGTTTTCCCGAGAGTTATGACCGCAAAGCGCTTCTCGAATTTGTCACCAGTGCCAAGGCGGGCGCGGAGCACCTCGAGATTCCGATCTATTCACACATCAAATACGACGTGGTCGACGACGAGATCAGGGCTTTGGGCCAGCCCGACATCCTGATAGTTGAAGGCCTCAATGTTCTCCAGGCGGGAGATCAGGGAGCATTCGTCAGTGACTACTTCGACTTCTCCATCTTCGTTGACGCCGATCTCGAAGATGTGAAGGGCTGGTACATCGAACGCTTCTTGACCCTGAAGGACACTTCCTTCGCCCAGCCCGACGCCTACTTCAGACGGTATGCCGGTCTGAGTGAATCTGAAGCATTGGATGTAGCAATGGGGATCTGGCAGGAGATCAACGAAATCAATCTGACTGAGAACATTCTTCCCACGAGGGATCGGGCTTCGCTGATCCTCGAGAAGGCTGCCGACCACACTGTGCGTCGGGTCAGGCTACGGCGCTAGACCGATTTAGTCTGGACTTGATAGAGGTTCCACATACCCGGCACACCCTTGAGTTCGAAGGTGCCACAGCCTTCGAAAA
The DNA here is from genome assembly GCA_964195235.1 of uncultured Acidimicrobiia bacterium. Taxonomy (GTDB): domain Bacteria; phylum Actinomycetota; class Acidimicrobiia; order Spongiisociales; family ZC4RG35; genus CAXMPK01. The sequence continues at coordinate 5,245 of CAXMOW010000039.1, forward strand.
CGAGATCGGATCCAACCACCAAGTCTTTGACCGTGCTCGAAACCAGGATCCCTCCGGTCTCGGCAATTCCCATGACTCTCGACGCGATGTGAACCCCGATTCCGCCAACATCGCCGTCTCGAATCTCGATCTCTCCGGTATGGACGCCGGCCCGAATTCGTAATCCAATCGATTCCAATTCGTTCAGAAGCAGGGTCGCACACATGACGGCTCGCTGAGGGCCGTCGAATGTTGCCACCGTACCGTCACCGGTCATCGTTACTTCGCTGCCACGGAAACGCCGCAAGTTCTCCCGCACGATCCGGTCATGGTCGCTCCTCAGGTCGAGCCACTTCTCGTCGCCAAGTTCGACGGCGAGCGCCGTTGATCCGACGATGTCTGTGAATAGGACCGTCGACAGCATCCGGTTGGTCTGTGCCTCTTCCCTTTGACCCGTGAGAAACTCACTAACAAGATCGAGAGTCGGATTGAAGTTGCCTGCGTGGAAAGGAATGGTGTCGGCGCCCTCAACGATCCGGAAATCGGATCCGTCGATGTTCTCAGCCAGAAACTCTCCGTATTCGAGACGATGGAACATCGCGTCACGGCGATGGATGATCATGGTTCGTGCCTGTATAAGAGGAAGCGCTGCACGGACATCGGTATGTGCGATCCAATGGAGCGCTCTCTCCGCGATCCGTTGCTGCTGGGCCGCTCTCTGAAACCTGACAAACCACTGGCGGAACCTGGCATCGTTCGCCACCGATGGTGCAGTAAAGATGAGCGAATCCCCGGTGGTTCCGTGTTGTGCTTTCCAAAGCTTGTTCAATTCGTCAATGACGTGATCAGGAGCTCCGATGGGGTAATCGTCGGCCCGTCGCAACTTTGGGTAGGAGTTGATCAGAATGAGTTCGGGGAATTGGTCGGGATAGGTGGCCGCCAGCACCATCGAGAGCATCCCCCCTTCACAGTCGCCAATCAGCGTCGCGGTCTCAGATCCGACCGTTGCGAGGACCGCTCGGATCTCTCCGATGTACTCCTCAACCGGAGCCATCATGCCGTTTTCTGGCCCGTCTGAGACCCCCGAACCGATCTTGTCAATGAGAATCACACGTCCCATCGACGCAAGACGATCGAAGTAACGGATCGCAGAAGGCTCATCCCAGTAGGCATCCACATTGGTCAGCCAATGGCTGATGAAAACCAGATCTCGCTCGCCACTTCCGAACACCTGGTAGGCGACGGCGCCGCGCGGTGTCTCGATGAACATGGTTTGAGGTCGTCCTGCGCTAGTCGCTGGCATCCCATGCACAATATTCGATCGCCGGCCTCGTTACGCTGCGCGCCCGTATGAAAATGCTGAGACGCGCGACGCGCGCTGCCATGCTCGATCGAAAGGCCTTCACTGAGGCGTTCTTCGATGGCGATGCTCCTGCCGACGCGGCGATCATCGTTGCCAGTGTGGGTGGATTGACCTATCTCGGCCTGCTGTTGAGGTTGGGAGCTCTCGGGTCCTTCAGAGTGGCCACCTTGTTTCAAGTGCTCATCGCAGCGGTTGTGTCCTGGTTGATCCTGGCCTTCGCAACGTGGTTCACCGCAACGAGGCTCTTCGGCGCTACCGGTCGGCCGCAGACGATGATGGCCCTCCAAGGGCTGGCGGCTCTGCCTCTGCTTCTCGAGATGTTCGGTCGTTGGGCCGGAGGCGTTGCCTTGGTCTGGTACCTGGTCATTCTTGTGGTTGCAACCCGTGAGGCGACAGACCTCAAAACGCGAGACGCCGCGGTCTCGGTCTTGATTGGCTTTGCCATCGCTGCCCTTTTCCGGGCGCTGATTGGTGTTCCATTTGCTCTGCTTGGCGGTCTTTTCGGCTGATGACCGTCTATCGGCTCGATATTGCCTATGACGGTTCGGGATTCCGGGGCTACGCCAAACAGGATGGTCATCGAACGGTTCAGGGTGAACTGGATCCTGCGATCGAGACGGTGCTCGGGTCACCCATCAGCACCGCCGTGGCGGGGCGAACTGACGCGGGTGTTCACGCCAAGGGACAGGTCGTATCTTTTGAATATGACGGTGCAGTCAATGATCAGCGTCTGGCGAGGTCATTGAACGGGATACTCGGGCCAGAGATCGCTATCAAGGGAATCGCTGCCGTGTCTGAGGCGTTCAATGCACGTTTCTCCGCAACTTGGCGTCGCTATCGCTACTTGATCGATGAGCGACCGACGCTCGATCCGCTGACACGTCACCTGGCCTGGCATGTGGGCCCGCCGCTCGACATTGAGGCCATGGGCGTCGTTGCCAACGCCTATGTCGGCCATCATGATTTCACCTCTTTCTGTCGCACAGTCGAGGGGAAGAGCAATGTACGCAGGGTCGAGGAGTCGGCCCTGGTGCAAGGAGATGACTTTCTCGAGTACTGGGTTCAGGCCAATGCGTTTTGTCAACAGATGGTGCGTTCCCTGGTCGGGTTCCTGTATGACGTCGGCAGGGGATACTCCAAAGGCGAAACCGTTGAAGAGGTCATAGCGGCCCAGGATCGTTCAACTGTGGCATCAGTGGCTCCACCCCATGGGCTCACTCTCTGGGAGGTCGGTTACTGACCCATGCGTGTGCGCCGCGCTATACGCCTCTGTGCAGACGTTCAGATCAGATAGTCACGGATAGCGTCGGCGATTGAGTTTGCGTGGTCGAAGTCGCCGGTTTCCACTGCGATTTCGATCTCGACTTTGCCAAAGGGGAGACCGAAACCTTCGCGGTGGTGATCGATTTGCACCACGTTTCCACCAAGACCTGCGACCAGATCCAGCACTTTGGCCAGGCTTCCCGGTCGGTCGGAGACCAGGACTTTGAATTTGGCGAAACGGCCGGCGAGTTCCAGACCGTGTCGGACCGCCTTGCCCAGAAAAAGGGTGTCCAGATTGCCGCCTGACAAAACAAGACAGATGGGATCGGGTGCATCGTCCGGTATCAACTTCTCGAGGAGAGCTGCCACACCCACCGCTCCTGCCGCTTCGACCATCAGCTTGGATCGCTCCAGAAGGAGCGTGAGTGCACGTGTTGCCTGTTCGTCGTCGACAACAAGGAGATCTTCGACATGGTCTTCGAGGATCTCCCAGACCAGTTTCGAGGGCACCGTGACTGCAATTCCGTCGGCCACCGTCGGCTTCACCTTCGGGTAGTTGTGGAGAAGGACACCCCTCGCTCGACTCTCGTAGTAGACCGATGCAGCCTCGATTTCGACACCTATCACCTTGACGTTCGGATTCACCTCATGGATCGCCATGGCGGTGCCTGCGAGGAGACCCCCGCCGCCAGTGGGAACTACCACGGTTCCTACCTCTGGTAGTTGCTCCATGATGTCGAGCCCCACCGTGCCTTGACCGGCGATGATGAGCGGGTCGTCGTAAGGATGGACGAATCGAGCTTTTTCCGCTTCCGCGAATTCGGTTGCCTCTTGCACGGCGTCGGCCAGCGTGCTGCCGTGAAGGATAACGGTTGCGCCGTAATCCTGGGTGGCCTTGATCTTGGGAATCGGCGCAATCGTTGGCATGAAGACTGTGCACGGGGATCCAGCCAGTGATGCCGCGAGCGCGACGCCCTGGGCATGGTTGCCAGCCGATGCTGCGACCACCGAAGCGCCGTTGAGCCTGGTCAAAACGTTGAGAGCTCCTCGGACCTTGAATGAGCCCGTCCGCTGCATGTTTTCAGCCTTCAAATAGACGGCGCGGCCCGTCATTCGAGAAAAGGACGCTGACGCGAGCATGGGGGTCTCGGTCACCCGACCTTCGAACCGGGATCGTGCTTCTTTGATGTCCTCTATCGATATCATTTGGATTGGCCTAGGGGCGCGGTCGGGCGTAGCATATGGCCCACTCCCGACGCGGAGTTCGTTTCCCCAAACGGCCCCCCGTACTTCAGTTGTGCGAGGATTTATTCAGATGACCATCAACAAGACTTATTCCCCAAAACCGACCGACATCGAGCGTGCCTGGCACGTTGTCGACGCTACGGATCTTCCTCTCGGCCGACTTGCGTCAGAGGTGGCACAGATTCTGCGTGGCAAGCACAAGCCGATGTATGCGCCTCACATGGATGTCGGCGATTTCGTCGTTGTCGTCAATGCCGAGAATGTTGCCGTCACCTCGGACAAAAGCCAATCAAAGATTTACTACCGCCACTCCGGGTATCCAGGGGGGATCAAGGCCGAGACATTCGAGTCTCTCCGTGAACGCCGCCCCGAGGCCATCATTGAGCGGGCGGTTCGGGGCATGCTCCCCAAGAACAAACTCGGCCGGCAAATGCTCAAGAAGCTGAAGGTTCATGCCGGTCCCGACCATCCCCACGAGGCCCAGAAGCCTGAGGTACTCGAACTCAACATCCGAAAGGTGGACGTCTGATGGCGAAGCCACTCGTCCAGGCCACTGGACGTCGCAAGGAGTCCGTTGCCAGAGTCCGTCTCCACGATGGCTCCGGTCAGGTTGTGCTAAACGGGCGCCCGCTAGAGGATTTCTTCCCAACCATGGCGACCCGCATACGGGTGATGGAGCCACTGAACATCACACAGACTGAGGGTCGCTACGACATCGACGCCACCCTCGAAGGTGGAGGGACGACTGGTCAAGCGGATGCACTGCGTCTTGGGATTTCGAGAGGGCTCATCGCGCTAGAACCCGAGCTTCGCCCCGTCCTCAAGAAGGCCGGCATGCTCACACGTGACTCCCGGATCGTGGAGAGCAAAAAGTACGGTCTCAGGAAAGCCAGACGCGCTCCGCAGTACACAAAGCGCTAGTGGCCCGTTTTACAACGCACCACTAGAGCTACGGTCGGGCTCCATGTCTGATCTTCTTCGTCTTCTCGACGAAGGCAAACCGCTATTTGGCACCGATGGCGTCCGTGGCGCTGCCGGTTCAGAGTTGACTCCGGAGCTCGCTCTCGCGATCGGTCGCGCAGCCGGATCGTACCTTCGGGGCGGCCCGGTTCTCGTAGGCCGAGATACCCGGCGGTCGGGATCAATGCTGGCTTCGGCGCTACAGGCCGGGTTCCACGCTTCAGGAATCGACACCGTCGACGTCGGCGTCATGCCAAGCGGCGGCATCACCTATCTCACTTCAGAGAGTGCGGCCACCATGGGTGCCATCGTCTCTGCGTCGCACAACCCTGCTGGCGACAACGGGATCAAACTGATTGCCGCTCGGGGGACAAAGCTCCCCGATGAGGTGGAGAGGGAGTTAGAGGATCGGCTGCGCTCCACCGGATCCAATTCGGCTGTGGGCGATGCCATCGGGTTTCGGCGCGAGAACGATGATGCGATGGGCGACTATCTCGAACACCTCGTTCAATTGTCTCGTTATTCGCTGAGCGGGGTCCGGATTGCCCTCGACTGTGCCCACGGTGCGGCTTTCAAGGCGGCACCGGAGTTGTTCAATCGTCTAAAAGCCGATGTCGAAGTTCATGGTGCCGAGCCGGACGGGACCAATATCAATGACGGGTGCGGAGCTACTCATCCCGAATTCCTGGCAGGTGTCGCCGAGGGCCGTGTTGGCCTCTGCTTCGACGGTGATGCCGATCGTCTCATCGCCATCGACGAGGACGGTCATCCAGCGAACGGTGATGTGATCATGGCAATCCTCGCCAGGCATCTGAAGTCGCAGGGAAAACTGAAGAACAATCTCATTGTGGCGACGGTGATGTCGAATCTCGGTTTCCGGAAATCGATGGACGAGGCTGAGATCGAGTTGGTCGAAACCAAAGTAGGCGACCGCTACGTGTCGGAAGCGTTGACTGCGCACAAAGGCTCTCTCGGTGGCGAGCAATCGGGTCACATCATCTTCACCAAGCACAGCCAGACCGGCGATGGGCTGCTCACGGCTGTTGAACTGCTCAACGTCATGGCAGGCACCGGGAAGGAATTGCGGCAGCTCCGAGCTGAAGCCATCACCGAGTATCCGCAGGTCCTCCACAACGTCTCGACGGGCAGAATGGTCGACATTTCCGATGCGACAGCGCTTTGGGAAGAGGTCGAAGATGTCGAAGAACAACTAGGAGCCAACGGGCGGGTCCTGGTGAGACCCTCGGGAACGGAGCCGGTGGTGCGGATCATGGTCGAAGCCTCTTCCGAATCCACAGCCAGGATGTACGCTGAACGTCTCGCATCGGCGACGAAGATGTCGCTGGGACAGGAGTAGAAGCGAAGCAGAGAACGTGTAAGACAAGATGTAGCGCCAGACCTCACCGGTTATTCAAGAAGCGTGAGGTGACGAGGAGGAAGGTCATCGAATCTTTCGGCGGATGCCTTCCCGGCCAGCCAAGGTCGTTACGTGTGAGAGGAAAACCCGGTAGCGATTCCGGAACAGAGACTCATATGACGGGTGTCGGGTTCAACCGACAATTGCACGTGATCTGTTCACTTCAATGTTGAAAGGAATGGAACGATTATGTGTGGAATAGTTGGTTACGTCGGCCCTCGACCAGTGGTCGATGTGCTTTTGCCGGGTCTCGCCCATCTCGAGTATCGGGGATACGACTCGGCCGGGATCGCTCTCAACATGGGCAACTCGATGGATGTGATGAAGCGGGCCGGGCGGATCGCCGAACTGGAGAGTTTGGTTGAAGCCGAGGGGCCGTTCGAAGCCATATCCGGGATCGGCCACACAAGATGGGCCACCCACGGGGCTCCGAATACGATCAACGCCCACCCACATACCGATCCCGGTGGCGACGTCGTAGTGGTTCACAACGGCATCGTCGAAAACTGGGTCGACCTGAAACGCAAGCTGGTCGAGTCGGGTGATGACTTTGTGAGCGATACCGACACCGAAGTCCTTGCTCATCTGATCGGTGACCTGTCTGACTTGCCTCTGAGCGAGGCTGTGCGTCAGGTCATGAACCAAGCAGACGGTGCCCTCGCGCTGGCAGTGATGCGCCGATCCGAACCTGACCTAATTGTTGGGGCTCGCAGAGGGTCGCCACTGGTTGTCGGTCGAGGGGACAACGAGAACTTTCTCGCTTCTGACATCCCGGCATTCCTCGAACACACCCGGGAGATGGTGATCATCGACGACGAACGGATAGTCGAGATACGACCGGGCTCGATCCGCATCATTGACCTCGATGGGAACGAAGTCGAGCCGGAGCATCGCAAGGTCGAATGGGATCTCGAGGCGGCCGAGAAGGGTGGTTTCCCAACCTTCATGCTGAAGGAGATCCACGAACAACCCCACGCAGTAGCCGACACTCTCGCCGGGCGAGTTACTGAAACCGGTCGAGTGGTGCTCAACGAGTTGGAAATGGACGACAATTTTCTCAGGGCGGTGGACAAGGTATTTGTGCTCGCCTGTGGCACCTCTTATCACGCAGCAATGATGGCCAAATATGCCATTGAGCGTTGGACCCGTCTCCCGGTCGAAATTGATATTGCCTCCGAGTTTCGATATCGCGATCCAGTGCTTGATGCCCGGTCGCTGGTGATAGGGATCAGCCAGTCAGGGGAGACCATCGACACCCTTGCCGCAATCCGGTACGCCAAAGCACAGGGCGCCAACGTGATCGGTGTCAGCAATGTCGTTGAATCGGCTTTGGCCAGAGAGTCCGACGCGGTTCTCTACACCAGGGCGGGCCCGGAGATTGGTGTGGCCGCCACCAAGACTTTCACCACGCAGTTGGTGGCAATGCAATTGCTCGGTCTATATCTGGCTCAAGTGAGGGGAACACTCGACCCTGGTGCGGTTGAGTTGTTGGTCCACGACTTGCTTCGTCTACCCGAGCAGATCGAGGACGTGTTGCTGCTGTCGGACGAGATTGAAGCCTTGACCTCGGAATGGTCCGATGTCCGTGATTACTTCTTCATGGGTCGATCCGGCGATTTCCCGGTGGCAATGGAAGGAGCACTCAAGCTCAAAGAGATCGCTTATGTGAGAGCCGAGGGCTACGCCGCCGGGGAGATGAAACACGGCCCGATCGCTCTGATCGAACAGGGTGTCGTTGTGGTCGGCGTGGCGACGGACAGTCACGTGCGAGCCAAAACCATCTCCAACATGGAAGAGATGAAGGCCAGGGGAGCGACGATTGTTCTCGTCGCCGAGGATGGCGACGATGTGGGTGAGGTCGCTGACCACGTCATACGGGTGCCGTCCGGACCCGACCTACTCTGCACTGTGACTGCTGTAGTGCCGTTGCAACTGCTCTCGTACCACATCGCGACGGCGAAAGGTCTCGATGTGGACAAGCCCCGAAATCTGGCCAAAACGGTGACTGTCGAGTAACTGCCTTTAGAACGCAACGTGTTTGAGTGGCATCGGGGCTGCGCAGTGCGGTAGGTTCCTGTTGTACCAAACGAAAGGAACTTCATTGAGTTTTTGGGACAGTTTGTGGGATCGCCTGGTGACGTTCGGCGAAACCTTTATCGAATGGGCCATTCTGGTTCTGCTCGCCCTGGTCGTCCTTGTTGTCGGTCGTTGGATCGTCAAGCTGGTCAGCAAGTTGCTCGGCGGATTCTTGGACCTAGGGGTTCTCGATGGAATGTGGAAACGATCTGGAGTGTCGAAGGCGCTGGCTGACGGCAACCAGACACCAGGTTCTATTGCCTACACCATCATCTATGCATACCTAATGGTGGTGCTGTTGCTGATCGTGGCAGGCATCGTGAACCTTCCGGCAATGCAGGCTCTCCTGATTCGACTGTTGGCATGGATTCCTTTGCTGTTATTGGGAGCAGTGATAGTGATCGTCTTCGCCGCTGCAGGAAGTTGGGCAGCCGGCTTAGTCAAGCCCTTTGCTGATGAGCAGAACGTTGGATGGCTCACCTGGGTCGTTCATGTCGGCGTGATCCTTTTCGGTGTGCTCTTCGCGATGGACGTTGTCAACGTCAGCTTCGCCGGAGAAATAGCAACGATCGTCATCGGATCGGCCACCCTCGGTTTAGCGATTGCGTTCGGTGTTGGTGGTATCGACACGGCCAAAAAGTGGTGGGCCAAGTACGGCGCGCCGTCGAACACTGGTGGCGGCGGAGGAACTCCTCCCAGCAACATGTAGTCGAACCTATTGGACCTCTGGCCCCGACGGCAGTCTCAAGGGAGACCGGCGTCGGGGCCACCAGGTCGTTTTCATACCGAATTCAGCGGCGGACTCTCAGATATGCATGGTCTAACGTAGAGTGGATGATATGAGTTCAGCCGCGTCGAGCGGGTCCTGGTACTCAAGCCGCCACACTCGCGCATTTGAGGCGACCCGAGACGAAATACGCCAGGCTTCCCGCGGATTCTTGTAGTGATTGAACGAATACTGGATCAGTGCGATTAGCCCATCTGATCCTGGGAGCGGATCCATCCTGGCCGGATCCGACGAAATCTCACTGAGGATTATGTCGGAGACATGACGTCCGCCCAGGTCGACTTCTCCTCCGAGGTCCTCAGCCGTCAGCAGAGTCTCTGCCGCATCTGACGGGATACCGAGAATGTTGCTGCTCCACTCTGAAAGGGCGAGAGGCTTGGCATAGCTGATCGTTGTCCCGTCTTCCCGTAGCACCAAGGCCTCATCCGACAGGTAGGCGAACCCGCTTTTGACGAGAGAAGCGGTGAGTGTGCTTTTCCCGCCCCC
>CAXMOW010000040.1:0-14439 GCA_964195235.1 uncultured Acidimicrobiia bacterium
GATCTGCTCAACCTGCCTGGTCCAAGAGGACTGCCTTCAGTACGCCCTGGAAACCAACCAGGAGTCGGGAGTGTGGGGCGGATACGCAGAGGATGATCGACGCCGTCTACGTAAGCGTTGGCTTGCCGAACGTCGCCGACGCTCCGCCTAAGGCCAATAAATCCTGATCGAAGTGGCGTCCTATGGGCGCCACTTTTACTTAGACAGCTGGGGCAAAACCGACCTGGGGCTGCTCGTCAGGATCATCCATCTCGATGAAGGCGAAATTCTTGGACTGGATCCCGATCGACCGCCCTCTGGTGTCAGTGAACCAGCCCAACCCGCCGTCCTGGACCGCACGCTCGATCTCCTTCTTGAAGACCTCGGCGTCGCTGACTTCGAGTTCGATGAGTTTGTCGGTGTTTGAGATTCCGATACGAACTTTCATGCGGGCATCGTAACCCCCTTCCATCACTCGGCCGACTGGCTTACGTTCGACAAATGCGTCGAGCCATCACGATCGCAGCAGCCACCGTCGCTCTCTTGGCAAGCGACGTAGCGTGGGCAAATCCTCAGGAGAATCCAGTCAGACTCCCGATGACGCTGCCCCTCGCCGCCCCTCAACAAGTAACAGTCGAGTCAGGGGATCATCTCTGGAAGATCTCGGCACGACACCTCAACAAGACCGAAACAGGTCTGGCAATTGCTCCCTATTGGCAGAGAGTGGTCGAATTGAATCTCCCAACACTGCGGTCAGGCGATCCCGACCTCATATACCCGGGAGAGTTGGTAACTCTGCCCGACCTCGGTAGGAAGAATGACTAGCGAACGGCTGTGAATTTGTAGACCTGGCCACCATGTGTCAGGAGATACATCTCACCATGCCCGTCGAGGCCATACGTGTTGGGCTGACCGACCGAACCACCCAATTCTTCTGTCCAATCCTCTTCAGCAGTGACGCCGCCATCAGCGAACTCGAAGGAGCGGACCCAGGAACTGACCCAATCGCTATAGAAGTAAGTGCCGTTGAGTTCGGGAATCTCAGAGCCGCGATAGACAAACCCACCAGTGACCGACAGCCCAACCTCGTGGCTATATGTGATCACCGGCGATGTGTAGTTCGCCGGGTCACATCCAGATTTGTGAAAGCAGCGAGTGCCCTCCATGTCTGACCAGCCGAAGTTGTAGCCGCCTTGGTCGATAGACACCACGTTGATTTCTTCCTGATCTGCGTGACCGACATCGGCGATATAGAGGAGGCGCTCAACCGGATCGATGCTGAAGCGCCACGGGTTTCTGAGACCATACGCGAAGACTTCCGGCGCCCCTCCCCCATCGACGAATGGATTGTCGGGTGGAATGGCGTATGGGTCACCGCTATCGACGTCGATCCGCATGATGACGCCGAACATCGTGTTGGGATCTTGACCCTGATCTCTGGAGTCAGCACCGTCCCCGCTGGTGAACCAGAGATATCCATCGGGGCCGAAAGCAACGTTTCCGGCGTAGTGACGGATGTCGGTGGCGTCTGGCGGTTGTTCCATCTCCCAGAGAACGCGCTCTGAGTCGGAGTTGGCGCGGTTCGGATCTGAAACGGTAGATGTAAATTCTGACAACTGCCGATTACCAGCCTTGTCGGTGTAGTAGACGTAAAACCTGTTGTTGGTGGCGTAGTCCGGGTGGAATGCGAACCCGAGAAGACCCTGTTCGATGCCACCGGCGAGCACACGGTCAGTTATGTCCAAGAACGCCGGATCAAGTAGTTCGTTGTCCTCGTCCAGGATCCGGATCACACCCACCCGTTGCGCCACAAAAATTCGATCCTCGCCCACAGGAGCCGTGAGCGCAGTCGGTTGGCGGAATCCGTCAAACACCAGCTCAAGCCGAAGCGACTTCATCTCCGGAAGATTCGGACCCGTGATCCCTGTGTCCAGTGTGGTTGAGACGCTGTCGGCATTGTCGGTAGTGGTTCCGGTCGAACCGTCGGAAGTCGTTGTGCTTGTCTCTCCAGCGACAGGATCCTCATCACCCGACCCGTCCGAGTCCGCAGCCGAACCACGGAAGAAAATCAGACCGATGATCAGAATCGCCATCATCACCACAACGAGACCTCGGAGACGCCCCTGGGCGGGTGTTGGGTTATCGCGGTGACGGGCGCTCACTGGCTCGGAGTGTAGAAAAGGTCTCTGACCAACTGAAGTTGGTCAACCGCTTAGGCGTTCTCCCCTAAGAAGATCTCCGAAACCGAGGAATTCATGAAGATTGCTTGAAGGGTCTCAGCCAGAATCGGGGCGATGGAAAGAACCTCGACGTTGTCGAGCGCCTTGACGTCTCCATTTACGGGAAGAGTGTTTGTCACGATGACCTCGTCGATCGACGCGTTCTTGATTCTGTCCAACGCCGGTTCCGAGAAGATCCCGTGGGTTGCAACAACCCGAACACTCACTGCCCCGTAATCACGCACCATCTCGGCTGCGTTACAGACGGTGCCGGCGGTATCGATCATGTCGTCCACAATCACCACATTGCGATCGGTCACCTTTCCAGCCATGGAAAGCGCTGCCGATTCGTTGTGTTCTTCGGGGTCACGTCGCTTGTAGATGAAAGCCACCGAAGCATCGAGATGGCGGGCGTACCTCTCGGCGCGCTTCACGCCACCAGCATCGGGCGAAAGAACTGTGGTCTTGCCTTCAAGCCGCTCTAACAGGTAGTCGGTGATGATCGGCATGGCGGTGAGGGAATCGAAAGGCTTGGAGATGAATCCCTGAAGCTGACCGGTGTGAAGATCGACGGAAACCAGACGATCCGCACCGGCTTTCATCAGCAGATCGCTGACCAGACGTGCGGTTATCGGTTCACGTGGCAGAACCTTTTTATCTTGTCGCGAGTAGCCGAAGAAGGGCATAACGGCAGTGATGCTGCGCGCAGACGCCCGCTTCAGAGCGTCGATAGTGATCAACTGCTCCATGATGTTGTCGTTGATCGGGTGCGAGTGACTCTGCATCACGAAACAGTCGGCACCTCGCACGCTTTCGCCGGGGCGGACGTAGATCTCGCCGTTTGCGAAAATGGATCGGGTCAAACTACCGAGCTGGATGCCGAGCACCTCAGCGACCTCTTCGGCTAAGGGTAAGTTGGCACCCCCGGTGAAGACCATCATTCGGTTGCGAGAGACGATGTCCACGTCAGTCCTCGGCCTCTTTGGCCTTGCGTTCCTGCCTACGTTGAGAATAGCCGGGTATTTCCTTCTGACCAGATCGCTCGATCGCCAGAGCGTCGTCAGGTACGTCTTTGGTGATTACTGACCCTGCCCCAGTACTCGCCCGGTCTCCGATCTTGATCGGTGCAACAAGCATCGTGTCCGAGCCGATGAAAGCGTCCTCACCGATCTCAGTGGGATGTTTATCGACTCCGTCGTAATTTACTGTCACCGTGCCGGCACCGATGTTGGCGCGGGCGCCAACTGTGGCGTCACCAAGATAGGCCTGATGGTTGGCCTTGGCGCCCTCCTTCATCGTGGTGTTTTTTGTCTCCACAAAGGTTCCAATCTTGGAACCTTTCTCGAGAACTGTTCCCGATCTCAACGATGCATAAGGACCGACCTCACAGTCCTCACCGACGACAGCCCCGCGAAGTACGGAGTACCACACTGTCGAACCAGTCCCGATCGTGGAATCGACTGCGAAGACTTCGGGACCGACCTGTGTGTCTGCGGCGACGGTGGTCGAGCCTTCGAGGTGAACGCCGGGGTAGATCCGAGCACCGGGTTCGATAGTCACCGTGTCCTCGATATAAGTCCGGTCGGGATCAAGCATCCAGACGCCTGCATCCATCAAACGCCCATTGATTCGCATCTGCAGCTCTTTTTGCGCTCCCGCCAGCTGATCCTGAGTGTTGATTCCGGCCACCTCCTTCGCTGGAGCCGTAACCGCCTCCAGTCTGTCACCTTTGCCCACCAGGATCCCGACAACGTCGGTGAGGTAGTACTCGCCCTGCACGTTGTCGTTAGTGACCTTGCTCAGTCCCTCGACCAGCGAATCCGCCCGGACCGCATACAAACCAGCGTTGATCTCAACGATTGCGAGCTGTTCGGGCGTGCAATCGCCATCTTCGACAACCGCCACGACCGATCCGGTCTGGTCGCGAATGACGCGGCCGTAGCCAGCCGGGTCGTCGAGATGAGCAGTGATCAGACGGGCGGTTTCGTCCGGCTGAAGATCTGCCAACGATCCGATGAGCCCGCTGGAGAGCAAGGGGGTATCGCCGTAGAGAATGACAACAACGTCGTCATCCATCAGTCCATCGATCGCATCTACCCCAATCTGGGCGGCATGACCTGTTCCATGCTGGGTCTCTTGAATCGCCACAGTCGCAACCCCGGAAAGTAGAGGCTCGACCACCTCGGCACCGTGACCGAGAACCACAACGGTTGAGGCAGGTTCGAGTGGTTCAACAGCCTTAAGGACCCACCCCACCAACGAGTGCCCGGCCACCTCGTGAGCCACCTTTGGAAGGCCTGACATCATGCGCTTGCCTTGGCCGGCGGCCAGGATGACGATGTGAACTGACAAGTGACGGCCTTTCTCGTTGTGGCTGGGGGGGCAGGGCTCGAACCCGCTCTTACAGGTCCAAAACCTGCCGTGCTACCGGTTACACCACCCCCCAATTCGGGGCGTTAGAGCCGCCGAAGACATTACCGCTGATGCGTTCGAACGTTAAGCGTGCTCAAGCCGGGGCCACACCGCGTGGTCTTATGGCCGTCCCGTTGCCCACCGAAGTCAGTTGATTGACCGTGTTGACTGCGTGTTTGGCCTCATCAACCGATCCGAAATAGCCGAAACAAGCCGAGCCCGATCCCGTGAGACATACCGCGGTTCCCCACTCCTGACGCAAGTCGGTCATGAAGTCCCCGAGTCTCGAGTCAATATCCAGCGCTGCGGGTAACAGGTCGTTGCGCATCGGGATTTGATCGCGCAGTGAAGGCGGTAGTTGGGCGTCAGGCACGGCATCTCCGACAGGACCCTCCATTTCATCCCAGCGTCGGTAGACGTCCACGGTTGAAAATCCGAAGTCCGGAACCACTATGGCCAGTGCGAAACCGACGAGAGGACGAACACGTTCCACCAACTCACCAACTCCACTGACGTCCATGGAGCCACCGACCAAGAAGAGAGGAACGTCGGCCCCGACCTCGTTGGCTGTCGTCGCGACTTCCTCGGAGCTAGCCCAGCCATGAGACTCCGCCGCTACCAGGATTGTCGCCGCGTTGGAGCTCCCTCCTCCCAGCCCTGCCTCGATTGGGATTTCCTTCTCCAAGGTGAGAGTCAGTGGTGGAATCTGCGCATGCTCTCGGAGTGCAGCCAGCGCAGACAGGACCAAATTGCCCTCCACAGCAAGGGCTGATCCAACAATGTCAAGGGTGTCCGACCCCTCACCCGGCTCGACCGTCAGAAGATCACACCACTCAACGGTCTGAACCAATGAGTGGAGCGGGTGGTAGCCGTCGTTACGGGGCGGGGACACCAGCAACGCGAGGTTCAGCTTCGCCGGAGATTGGTAGACACTCACGGCGCCGCCTCCGCAAGACGCAAGTAGTCGGAAGGCAACAGATTCTCTGCACGTGCGGTCTCGTCAAACCCGGCTTGCTCGAGAAGGGAAACGGGATCGGTGACGACACTTTGGAGAGAGCGACGCAACATTTTGCGACGTTGACCAAACCCGGCCCGAGCCAGCTGGACAGCGGCGTCGGCATACTCAGGCATCGGCTTTCGATCCAGCACGACAACAGCCGACTCGACGCGTGGTGGCGGGTAGAACACCTGTGGAGGAACCCGAAACGCGAGTCTGGCCTCGGCATAGATGCTGCCGATCACACTGGGCAGCCCGTAGTCCTTGGTGCCTGGGTTGGCCACAAATCGCTCAGCCACCTCCCGCTGCACCATCACCACAAACCGATGGATTGTGGGGACATGACGAAGGCTGTCCATCACAAGTGGCGTACCTACGTTGTAGGGAAGATTCGCCACCATCACCCACCGCCCTTCGTCTAGCTCAGCCGACAGATCAACTTTCGTCACATCTTCGAATCGAAGATCGACGTCGAGGTCCAACGTCACGAGTTCGAGGATTGGGCGAAGGCCCTCGTCGACCTCGTAAGAAACGACATGTGCACACGTCGATGCCAGGGCTTTGGTCAAAGTCCCCGTCCCAGCGCCGACTTCCACAACGTTGTCGCCGGGTCCGACCTTTGCCAATTCCACGATCTTTCGAGTGATGTTGGCGTCAGCCAGGAAGTGTTGTCCGAGTCGATGGATCGGGGTCAGCCCATGCGATTCGAGTAGGGCTGCGATCTCTGAGCGTGTCTGAGGTGTCACTTCTTGGCGGTCACTTCCGAAAGATGCGCTCGGCATTGGCCGTTGTCACCGCGGCAACCTCTTCAACGTCCATCCCCCAAAGGCCGGCAAGTGCCTCCCCCACCAGAGCAACCCAGGCGGGCTCGTTCCGCTCGCCCCGATGCGGTGGAGGAGCCAAATAGGGGGTGTCCGTCTCGACCAGCGATCGTTCGGGTGGTACCAGCTCAGCCCCAAGTCGGATGGTCTCACCTGTCTCGAATGCAACGGGTCCAGCAAACGAAAAGAGCACTCCCAGGTCGAGAAAACGTCTTGTCCACTTTCTCCCGCCTGTCCAGCAATGAAGAACTGTCCGCTTTCCGATGTCCAGCTCCTCCACGATTTCGTACACCTTCGAAAACGCATCGCGGCAATGAACGATTAGAGGTTTGTCCAAGCCCACGGCGAGCTCGATCTGGGCGCGAAAGGACATTTCCTGGTCGACAGGTGAGGACAGATTTCGATAGAAGTCGAGCCCGGTTTCGCCGATCGCTGCGACACGGGTCGCCATCTCAGAGATCGCCTCCGCTTGCTCACGCCATTTGTCGGCATCGTGAGGATGAAGCCCGGCGGTTGAGAGAACCCGGCCCTCATGACGCTCTGCTAATTCCAGCGATGCGACCGAAGAGTCGGCATCAACTCCCGGGACAACCACCCAACCGACTTCAGAGGCGCGCCCCAATAACTCGTCGGGATCACGTCCGTCGAGTTGAAGATGACAATGTGTGTCGACCCAGAGCACCACGAGACGGTACCCCCGATTGGCCGTGCCATCAGACAACAGTGCCGGCTGATGGGTAGGCTCGCCGCCCTCATATGGATTCAGGTATCGCCCGCAAAATCGACGACCTGGGACGGATCGTCATCCCAGCCGAAACTCGACGTATGTTCAACATCAGGGAAGGGGACCACCTCCTGATCGCTGTCGAACGTGGAAACATCGTCATACGCAAGATGACCGATACATGCACATTCTGCGGATCCGACGAGAATGTCAGCCAGTTCAAAGGCAAGGGAATCTGCGCCTCCTGCCGGTCTCAGATCGAGTCCTGAGCCTCCAGCAGAGCCTCGTAGATAACACGTTTCGAAACGCCGGTGGACGTTGCTGTCTGCCGGGAAGCATCGGAGCGAGACATCCCAGTGGCGATTAGATCAACAGCCTGCCGGATGGCCTCCCCTTCACTCACCAGGACCGGAGTCCCCCCTTCGATGACGATGGTGATCTCACCTCTGACATCCCCGGACCATCGCTCAATGGCATCCGTCAGCGAACCGACCCATACCTCCTCATGGAGTTTGGTGAGTTCGCGGGCGACCGCTATCTGACGTTCACCACCCAGTTCGGCCAGGAGATCCTTCAGATCACCCTCTAGGCGGTGTGGACTGGCAAACAAGACCACCGTACGTTCGTCGGCGGCAATGCCGGCAAGACGAGACCTCCGCTCCTTTCCCTTTCGGGGCAAGAACCCTTCAAACACAAAACGGTCCGCCTCAAAACCCGAAGCGGTAACTGCCGTTGTCACCGCTGATGGACCGGGCACAACGGTCACCGAAAACCCCGCCTTGCGAGCCTCACGCACTGCCTCCGCACCCGGATCGGAGACGGTGGGCATCCCTGCATCCGACACCAAGACAACTCTCATTCCATTCGAAATATCTGAGAGCAACTCAGCAGTCCGCTCCCGCTCGTTGCCCGCAAACAGAGAACGAAGCTTGGGTCTCGAACCAACGTGGCTAAGCAGTTTCGAAGTGCGCCGTGTGTCTTCCGCATATACGACCTCGGCCTCACTTAGAACCTGGCGGAGTCGATCAGATACGTCACCAAGATTCCCGATTGGGGTGGCACACACCGACAGTTGCCCTTCAGCCATCGATCAACTCCAAGACTTGACCCGATCTCGGCGGCTCCGCATTCGCAGGGATTTCCAGAACCCACCTGCAGTTCGGAAACCTTGCAAACCGACCCGGTGCGATCATTCGGGTCGCTATGACCCGAAATTCAGCGGAGAGGCCGACCGCAAGAAACGGACGATCCATACCTACTCCGTGAACCGAGTTGGCTCGGAGCAATAGTGTTGCCTCGGGTCCCGCTCCTCGTAGCCCACGCCATCGCTCAAAGAAACTGGTTGCGGACATCACCGGGCCCGACCGCCACTCATCAGCCCGGAAGTGAAAGACTTCCATATGACGAAGTTAGAGGAAACACAAGTCGTTGAGAAGACGTAGGGGTCTGCTGATCAAAGCTGTTCGGTGACATGCATTGTTCAGCGGGCTGCTAGCCAAGACCGACAGATGATCTGATCTGCTCGCCGACCTCAGGAACGGTCGCGGCAATGAAGAACAGTTGTCCGTCCTTGGAATCGACCCATACGAAAGCCTCTTCAGGAACGGAGCGAATCGCGAAGTCGAGGAGTGCATCCTCCAGATCGTTGAGGTCCGCTTCGGTATCTCCCTCATAAACCAGCAGAAATGCGGCGTTGATACCGTCAAACCATTGGTGGTATCCATCTCCGCCCCATCCATCTGCAGCCCGAGCGCTGATTGAGCCATCGACCACCTGATCGAGCATGATCCGAAAACCCTGCTCACCCCAGACTGAGGTGCGCTCGAGTTCGTATCCGGACAAATCGACAGTCGGCAGCTCCAATGTCACTGGCAGGTCGCGCTGATAGTCACCGGGGGTGATTACCTGCTCCGACGATCCCGGAAGGTCGGGGAAGATGCCGTAGGCGTCGTTGACCTCGGACCATCCGCCCAAGTCATAGAGGTCTTGGACGAAAACGAGACCGCTGTCATACGGGAAGAAAAGGGAATCCCGAATGAACGAGGGAACAGAGTTGAGCGAGGAGGTGTCGATATCTAGTGACTCGGCGACGAACTGGCCAAGCTCGCTCTGGCTCAGTCCCTGTACCCACTGGATCTCGACAAGTGTTGCGTCACCTTCGAGTAGGGCCTGATACGCGGTCACCTCATCCAGACGATCTTGATCGGCCATGGCCTGGAGAATGGGATAAAATCCAAAGTGCTGATCAGTGAGGGCATGAACCAGCTCGTGGACCATGGTTCCTTGTTGGAGAAGGCTGAAACCATCATCACGGGCTGGGACCACAATCTCGCCGGTGTCCCCGTCGTAGAACCCCCCCACCTGCTCGCTGTACAGATCGAGCAAGATGTTTTCCAAGTCGGATTCTGGTTCCAGCAAACCCAGGAGTTCGTAGAGCGCCTGATCGGCAGGGAAGTCATCAGCGTCTTCCCCGATCGCCTCCCGCACTCTTGTTTCGAGCTCAGCACTGGTCACGATCGTGATATTGGGTGGAGTCAGGAATGGCAGGCCCCGAATCTCTTGAGCTTCCATGATCAACACCTCAAGCTGATCTCGCACCTCTTGAGGCAGGTCCAAACCCGAAAGATCGACAGACGTGCTTGTAGTGGTTTCTGCGACGATGGTCGACGGCGAAACGGCTCCCGTCGTCGTTGTTGCCCCGGGCAACGTAGTCCCAGGTCCGGCAAACGTGGACGGTGTCGTCTGGGCTGTGCAAGCAGCAGCGACGAAGACGAACAGCACCAATATGGGGAAACGACGGACCATCACAAGCAGATTATCGGCGGGCTGGGGTTAGACATGACCAGTCTGGGAGTAGCGACCAGGCTCGGAACAGTCAGCTGAACGGACGCGGGTAGAGAGTTTCGGTGTTCCCATCTACTCCGATCACCTGACCTGAGATCGATCGGGCATGATCCGAGCAAAGGTAGAGAACCATGTCGGCGATTTCCTGAGGGTCGATAAATCGGGCCAAGGAAACCCCTTGTTTGTACATCGTCTCGACCTGCTCGACGCTGAGTCCGTCGGCATCGCCGAGAGCCGCTACTACACGATCCAGCCTGTCGCCGATGATCGAACCAGGAGCGATGGCATTGACCCTGATGCCGTCACGCCCCAATTCCATGGCCAGCGTCTTGGTCAGGCCAACCACACCGAACTTGGCTGCGACGTATGGCGCTCGATAAGGCATCCCCATGTAGCCGGCCGTCGATGCGATATTGACGATTGACCCGACACCGGCTGTCTTCATCGTCGACACGACCTCACGGGCACACAGATATTGGGAGTCCAATCCCACTGCGAGACACCGGCGCCACTCCTCCGGTGTGATGTCCTCGATCGCCTTCGTGGGGCCGGCTATCCCGGCATTGTTTACGAGGATGTCGACTCCCTCAGATGCGATCGGTGTTATCCACCGACTCACCGCATCAGAGTCTGCAACATCTACAACGGCCCCGATGAGTGGCTGCGGCAGACCGGCGATAGCTTCGGGGTCGACGTCGCCGACAAAAACTGTTGCACCTGCGTCAGCCAGCGTTCGAGCGATCGCCAATCCGGCGCCACCCGCTCCAGCAGTGACTATCGAACGTCGACCATCGAGTCTCATGTTCATGATGTCGAGGCTACCGACACCCCAACGTCGGAGAGGTCGTCAGGGAACGGGCCGTTTAGCCGTCAGTAATGTCGGCTTCATGGAAAACATCTATTCAACTGACTGGGACGGCACCCAGGATCATGCCGGCTACCAATGGAATCGCATCAGGCTTGCAAGGCGTCTCGGAGGTGAGATGCTCGGAGCCAGCATCTATGTGATAGCACCCGGCCAGAAGAGTTTTCCCTATCACTTCCATCACGCCAACGAGGAGATGTTGATCGTCCTCGAGGGTGATGTCGTGGTCCGCACGCCAGCCGGCGAACAAGAAGCCGGGCCTGGTGACGCTCAGATTTTCCGAACCGGACCGTCAGGTGCCCATCAGGTGATGAACCGATCGGAAAAGGACGCTCGAATCGTGATGATGTCGACGATGATCGAACCCGAGATCGCCGAGTACCCCGACTCGGGCAATGTCGGAGTTTTTGCCAGAAACGCACCCGGATCGAGTGGTTCCAACTCGTTGGCCAAGTTCATTGACGGTTCGGCCGAAGTTGACTACTTCGAAGGAAGCTGAGACCAGACATTCGCCGCCGAGTGTGACAATCCAATACACTGGGTGCTGGTCGGGGTGAGGAAATCACTCTCAATGTGAGCGACAAATCGCCCTTCGCAGCAGAGGTTGTGAAACGGAAGACAGACCGGATCCGGGCTGACTATGCAGATATCAGATTGGCTGCGGCCACATCGGCCATCTCGCAAAGACGATTCAGGCTGTCTTGGGAACGATCCGACGCAAATCCTTCAAGCTCAGCGAGATCATCGTCTGAGAGGCTCTCGCCAGATTCGACTGAGAAAACCGGCGCCGTGTGCGAAACAATCCGGGTTCCGGTTCCACTGGGAATCACGTAGTCGGTGTAACGCAGGCCTCGAGCTTCGCCGATAGCACTGACAATGGTGATGTAATCCACGGTTTTCATATCTAGCACCGTGAAAACCCCAACCGTGTCGGCGCCATGGGCACAGTGATACTCGGCACCGGGAGCAATCCTTCCGCCAACTTCACCCACCACCTGGGTATCGGTGGCTTGTAGCCATTGTGTGCGTTTGAAGGGATCGACAAGATGGTCCCAAACGACCGCCGGGGGCGCCTGACTGAATGCTGTAGCAGTCACCCACGAGTCCCGCTGAAGTACCTTGTTCTCGTTTTGCCGGCGAACGAAGTCCCATACGTCGGGAAGTGAGGACACATATCCATTCACTTCGCCGACGTGTTCATACTCCTCTGTGTGAGTGGTCCAGCCGGCCACGATCCCCTGAATCCTCAGATCGTCCACACATGCCTGGGTCACCAACATGTAATCGGCAATGCCCGTCGACTCAGCAATGCTGTTTTTTAGCAAACGGTGGGTCATGATGACATCGGGACCCGAAAGCGTCTCTCGACCTCCGATCTCACTCTTGGCGAATTCGCCACAGTGCATGACAATCTTCAGGCCAAGCGTGTGAATGTTCGCGCATGCGTTGCATTGACATGTTGTGTTGAGAACCATGGTCTCCAGTGCCGCGGCGAACGAGCAGTAGAGGAGTTCCACGGACTCGAGAACGGTCTGCCCGCTCATCCCCTCTGGCATCGCTCCGTACATGAAAACCGCATCGCCCTCAACACCTGACACGGTCAAAGGCGCCTGGATTGCACCTATCACAGCATTGAGCAACTCGCTAATGATCCCGTTGGCATGCTCCAATTCACTTTCGGTGAGAAATCTGGTGTACCCCGAGATATCGGCAATGACCATGTGTCCGTGCATCAGAAGCTGAAATCTACCAGCGTCTCAGGCCAGTATTGATGGACGACGGTTTCTTGGACCGCTGGCCGAAACCCCACTCAATCGAGCCTTGGGATCAGTCGGAGAACCGGCCTCGCGCGTTGGAAGCATCTAGATTCGGACTGTGACCGTTTGGGGTGCAATCGAGCTCGGAGGGTCTAAGGCGACCGCGGTGGTTGGAAACGAGCCTGGAGACCTTTCCAAGGCCATCAAGGTTGCAACCACAACTCCCGAAGAAACGCTCAGTGGGTTACTCGAGGTGTTCGAGGGTGCGAACCTGGCGGGCGTGGGCATCGCATCTTTTGGTCCAATCGACCTCGATACAAGGTCATCTTCGTACGGCCACATAACATCAACACCCAAGCCGGGTTGGTCCTGGACCGATGTCGTGGGCCCGATCGAACGCGCCACCTCGAGCCAGGTAGCAATCGAGACCGACGTCAATGCTGCGGCGATGGCCGAAGCAAGATGGGGTTCCGCAATCGGCTTCGAACAGGTTGCATACGTGACTATTGGCACCGGTATCGGTGGCGGACTCAGCCTGGGCGGACTTCCGATTCATGGGAGCCCGCACCCTGAGATGGGCCACACCGTGGTGAGGGTCCACCCCGAGGATACGTTCGAGGGTGTGTGTCCCTTCCATGGAATCTGCGTCGAAGGGATGGCTTCGGGCTCGGCGATCGAGTCGCGGTTTGGTGCGAAACCCGAAAATCTGTCCGAATCCAAGCTGACCGAGGTTCGCGATCTGGTTGCGTTCTACGTTGCTCAAGGTTTGCGCAATCTGATCTATGTGGCTGCGCCCGATCGAATCGTGGTAGGGGGTGGCTTGAGCCACATCGAAGGGCTCCTCGAAGAGCTGAGGAAACAGGTGAGAGACGAGCTTGCTGAGTACCCAGGGATCCCAGTCATTGATTTCGACGAGTACCTGGTACCGCCTGGTCTTGGAGATCACTCAGGTCTGGCGGGCGCCCTCGTCATGGCTATGGCAATTGGGGTTTGATGGTTGTTCCCACTCTGGTGGTTCGTCCCGGGCACCCCAGTTTTCTTGACCTGCCTTGGGAAGTGGCCGCGGATGAGTGGTCTAGCGATCGACTCGTGGAGATGCCCACCGGGATCCATCGACACCCGGTTGTCTTCGTGGCGTATGACGAGGGTGTCTATGTGATCAAGGAGCTCCCAAAGGCAGTTTCCGAGCGGGAGTACGACGTACTCAGCACGCTAGAAACGCGGACACACCGGTCCGCCGTTCCGGTTGCCCTTGTCAACCGTGGCTGGTTGGAAACGGACAGCGAGCAATCCGGCGCAGTCATCACGGAGTATGTCAAGCACACATTCCCGTACCGCCGTTTGGTGAGCGGATTGGGATTCGGGCCCCGTCGGAACAAATTACTGGACTCCGTGGCAGGCCTTCTAGTCGAGCTGCATCTCGCCGGTTGTTTCTGGGGAGATTGTTCCCTTTCGAACTTGCTCTACCGCTACGACGCCGGGGCTATTGAGGCTGTCATGATCGACGCTGAGACATCCACGATTCGCGACGAGCTCAGTGACGGGCAGCGAAGCGAAGATCTCGAGATCATGAAAGAGAATCTCGCTGGCGAAATGGCGGACATTGCTGCCGTGAACGGCTCCGATCTCGATAGTGCAGACCTCGCCATCGGCACCGACATCGAACAACGGTATGTAGATCTCTGGGAGGAGCTACGGAAAGACCTGATAATCGCCCGGGATGAGGGGTACCGGATAAGAGAACGCATTGCACGGCTGAACGATCTGGGGTTCTCTGTCCACGATGTTGAACTGGAGGCTTCCGGCAACACCAATCTGGTG
>CAXMOW010000040.1:14449-14679 GCA_964195235.1 uncultured Acidimicrobiia bacterium
GCTCATGTCGGCAGCCGCACATTCAATTCGGACCGCCTGCGAGAACTGACCGGATTGTTGGCTTCGGAGAACCAGGCAAAGATTCTCCTCGGGGACCTCAGTTACTTTCTGGCGAAATCGGGCGGTATCACATCCACAGAAAAGAGCATTGGAGTCTTCAAATGGCTCAGCACCGCGTTCGAGCCGATGGTCACACGCATCACTGGTGTATGGCCGGGCGATGACCCTGT
>CAXMOW010000041.1:0-14005 GCA_964195235.1 uncultured Acidimicrobiia bacterium
ATGGGACTCGGCAAGTTCGTAGATCTTGGCTCACAGGATGACTTCATCGGGAAGGCCGCCCTCACCGAAATCGCTACCAACGGACCCACTCGCCGGCTGATCGGGCTTTTCATAGATGGCGCGCCGATTCGACAGGGACCGGTTCGGTGGTGGTCGGTTACAGAAGACGAGCATGAGGTCGGGTTTGTCACAAGTGCGACTTGGACACCCGGGATGGAGCAGAATATTGCCTTCGCCATCCTCGAGGTCGGACACTCAATTGAGGGAAGCGACGTGGTTGTTCAGACAGCGGACGGTGATCGAACGGCCAAAACGACTGCGATTCCTTTTGTTGATCCCAGATATCGGGATTAACCGACTCCGAACATTGGCGACTGCTTCGTCGCCGTCGGGAATCCGATCGATTCCAACCATGCGATCAATGATCATGTTCTGGAAGCGGTGTACCGGCTCCTCGCACAACATCCCTCTGCCCATCGTCGAGCGGATGATCGTCGAGAAGCATGGAAAATCGGCTGACTCAGGTTCCTCAGACCCAAACTGAAGTACTGCTGATAGGCTGATCTCTCAAGTAACAGCGCCAATTTGATTTGACCAGCTTGCGGGCGCTCTATAAATCCGGCTAAAGCGGCATTTTGCCGTTCCGGTCTCGTGACTCGGGCGGTTTTTTGTCTCTCAGACGGGTGAGTTTTCGCAGCTGTCGATCAGGAGGACGATCGACATGAGTAATGCACTTGCGAATCTTATGGAGAGAAATGGCCGTCTAGTCGCTGACGGCGGGATGGGTACATCCCTCTTCGAACTTGGGCTTCAGGCTGGTTCCACCCCCGAATTGTGGAACGTCGAATTCCCCGAGCGCATCGCCAAGGTGCACCAGGGTTTTGTAGACGCAGGAGCCGACATCATTCTGACCAATACGTTTGGTGGCACGCGTGCCCGTCTCGATCTCGATCGTCTTGGAGATCGTGTCGACGAACTGAACAGGGCAGGAGTTGCCATAGCGCTCGGTGTTGCCGCCTCCGCCGGCGGTGAAGTAATTGTGGCCGGGTCGGTTGGCCCCACTGGCCAGCTTTTCGAGCCAATGGGAGAGCTCACCCACGGGAAGGCCGTTGCCTACTTCAAGGAGCAGATCGCAGCCTTAGCTTCCGCCGGTGCCCAAGTTGTCTGGATCGAGACATTGTCCTCGACCGAGGAGTTGGCTGCAGCTGTTGAAGCTGCGAAAACTTTTGACCTGCCCATTGTGTCGACGATGAGCTTCGACACTCATGGCAGCACGATGATGGGTGTTCCACCTTCTGCTCTCGCCAACTGGTGGGCAGGCAGTGATTCATCGCCGCTAGCGGTTGGTGCGAACTGCGGTGTTGGGCCTTCCGACGTTGTCGCAGCGGTCGCCGAGATCCACGAGACGAATCCAGATCTGGTGGTTGTCGCCAAGGGCAATTGCGGTATCCCCGAGATCATCGACGGAACCTTGTGGTATCCGACTTCTTCGGACGACATGACTGCCTACGCCGAGCTCGCTCTTGATGCAGGTGCCAGCATCATCGGTGCGTGTTGCGGCTCGGTGCCGGCGCACATCGCCCAGATCAGACAAGTGGTCGACCGCTACGACCCTGATGTGTTCGACTTTTCCAACGTTGAGACCCGTCTCGGACCGACATCACGGTCCGGCGATGCCACTCCAAAACGTCAGCGTCGTGGTCGCCGTCGGAGTAATAATCCCGTCTAATACGATGCCATCGACTCGAGACGGGTCGTGAGGGCATTATGCGAAACGAATTGACTGTCAGGAGATTGAAATTGGCTGCGTATTTGATGGCGGACGTCCTTCCCGAAGATATGGATGGATACCGGTCTAGTGGGTATCTCGACGCGGCGATGTGGACCGCAGGAGAACATGGCGGGGAGTACATCGCTCGCGGTGGTGCCACGACGGTGTTAGAGGGGGATTGGGATCCTGAGCGCATGGTGATCATTCAGTTCCCGACGATGGATGACCTCCGTAAGTGGTACGAGAGCGTGGAGTATCAGAGGTGGGCGAAGGTGCGTCAGAAGTACGCCCCGGGTTCGAAACTCGTGACTTTGGAGGGTGTCTCATAGAGACGACTCTCGAAGGCGACATCTAGGTAGCCTCTGCCCGTGTCGAAACACCAGGCAGTGCCTGAATCCGAGACGTTCTTGCTGGGCCCAAAAGAGACCGTATCTGACAGACCTTTCACCGCGGTCGATTTGATCGACAAGGACATTGCTGTGCTCAGTGGAGTCCTGGACGATTTGGTCCAAGTCCTTGGCGAAGCCGATCTTGGTAGCAGAGAGATACTTCCTCATGAGCGCATTGTCTGGCAGCAGGACGGGTTAGCTCGTCGACTTCTGATTTGTGACGAAAATCGTCTTCGCGTCCATCAGGACGTCTGTGTCGTGGGTTTCTTCGGTGAGCGTCGAACCGAGATGGAGATCGGGCCGCTCGAAGAAGCCAACTCGGCGATCGTGGCCCAGTTCCGGAACTTTCCTGGAATCTTGAGTTACAGCTCGATCGAGCTACCGAATGGCTACTGGGCCAACATGGTGCTTCACGACGATCCGGTCGATCGGGAGTATTGGAGTCGCGGCGCTTTACATGCCCAAGCTGCCCGCACTCTTGGCCCGCTGCACTAT
Source organism: uncultured Acidimicrobiia bacterium (assembly GCA_964195235.1). Taxonomy (GTDB): domain Bacteria; phylum Actinomycetota; class Acidimicrobiia; order Spongiisociales; family ZC4RG35; genus CAXMPK01. Next base: position 2,656 of record CAXMOW010000041.1, read on the forward strand.
CGCACGGTTCGCATCCACAACGCCCGACTAGATGCAAGTGTGCTCGATCAACCATCTTTCATCGTTAAGCGGACCAAGTATTGGGACTACACCCAAGAACCCGAGTGGATAGCCGAACGAGAGTTGGCGGGTTAGCGAGGGAGCCAATCTCTCTTGATGTGACCACGTAGCCTTTCGTCCACATGAAGATCACCGAGGTCGAGCCCTTTGTCGTCGGAAACCCGCCACCGCATTTCGGTGGTCAGTACTTCACGTTCGTAAAGCTGACCACGGACGACGGCATCGTCGGATACGGAGAGGCCTATGCCGGGACCTTGGCTCCCGATGTGATTGCAGCCGCGCTCGTAGACGTCGGGTCACGACACCTTGTCGGCAGGAGTCCCTTCGATATCGAACAGTTCTGGAGAAGTGCCTACGGCAGGGGATTCACCGTCAGGCCCGACCTGACTCTGCAGGGTGTGATGAGCGGACTGGAGATGGCCTGTTGGGACATTGTCGGAAAGGCTCTTGACCAGCCGGTTTACAACCTTCTTGGTGGCCAGGTAAACGAGAGGTTGCGCAGCTACTCATATCTCTATCCAAAGGGTGGGGACACGGCCGACGTCTATACCGATCCCGACGCCGCCGCAGAGCGGGCGGCCGAATACGTGGAGTGGGGTTTCACCGGAATCAAATTCGACCCGGTCGGGCCGTACACAATCTTCGATGGGCGCCAGCCGTCGTTGGAACGCCTCGAGCTGAGTGTCGAGATGGTGAAGAAGGTTCGGGAGGCGGTCGGGACGAAAGCTGACATCCTTGTTGGAACTCATGGTCAATTCACCCCGTCGGGGGCGGTGAGGTTGGCCAAGAAGCTGGAGCCGTACGACCCCCTTTGGCTTGAGGAGCCGACACCGCCAGACGACCCCAAGGGAATGGCAAAGGTGGCACGCCAGACGTCAATCCCCATCGCAACCGGCGAGCGTCTCACCACCAAGATCGAGTTCGCCCGCTATCTAGAGGCTGGCGCAGCCCACATCCTCCAACCCAATCTGGGCAGAGTGGGTGGAATCCTCGAAGGCAAGAAGATCGCTTCTCTCGCAGAAGCACACAATGCCCAGATCGCTCCACATCTCTACTGCGGGCCGATCGTCGGAGCAGCCAATGTCCAACTGGCGACCTGCACCCCCAACTTCCTGATTCTCGAGGGCATTCAGGACTGGGGTGGGTTCCACGCCGAGTTGCTGAAGACGCCGATGCGCTGGGAAGACGGCTGGGTCATCCCGCCCACCGCCCCTGGTCTCGGAGTCGAGTTAGACGAAGACGTCGCCAGGGCACACCCCTTCGACGGCGAAGTGCTTCATCTCGGAATGGAGAACGCTCCGATCTACTTCAGCGACACTTACACGCGGGGAGATGAATAGGGGCGGTGGATTTCGAACGATTCCAGGTCGGCCGTACCCGGTATCGTCCACCAATGCGGACCCATTGGGCGGCTTTCCGCACCCTGAGGTGAGAGTCTCATGCATCTAGCGTCACTTTGTGGCCTCGTTCGAGCATCTACTTAACGACCGATCGCTGCCACCGTTCGGCCGCTTCCTTTGGTTAGTCGGTCCGGTGGCTGCAAGGTCGGTCGGCCGTCTGGCGTTTTCGATGCAGATCGAAGTCCATGGGGAGCTTCCGCCGCCGCCTTTCGTCGTCGCGGCCAACCACTATTCACATCTCGATCCAGTGGTAGTCGGAGCGGCGGTGAGAAGCCCGATCCGTTATCTCGCAGTCGACGAACTCTTTGGCAATTCCGCCATCTTCGATCAGGTGCTCGGCTCGGTTGGTGTGATTCCGATATCACGTAGCCGCGTGCCTATTCGCACGCTGCGGATCGCTTTGGCCCGACTCGAAGAGGGCGAGGTAGTCGGCGTGTTTCCGGAAGGGACTCGTGTCTCCTGTTGGGGGGATATCTCCCCGAAACGAGGGGCGGCTTGGCTCGCGATTCGGGCGAAAGTGCCCCTTATCCCGGTGGCCGTAATCGGTACAGATCGAGCTTTCGGCCTGGATAACCGCTGGCACTCAGCTCCCATCAGCGTGGTGGTCGGTCGACCTTTGAGTGCGAATCCCCAGGATGCCTCCACCCTCACCTCGAAGTGGGAAAGCTGGGTTACAAACCAGCTGGCTCGGTAAGGGCATTGTTTGGCGGTGTTGGCGACTGCCATCATTGCTTGATGGATGTTGCCGCGTACCTAGAACGGATCGGCATGTCTGGGTCAGTTGAACTGGATCTTGCCAATCTCGAGAGATTGCAGCGTCTGCATCTCACCGCGGTTCCGTTCGAGAATCTGGATGTCTTTTACCGGCGGGGAGTGGACACCTCAGACGACTGGTCGGTGCCGAAAATCGTCGATCGGGGTCGAGGAGGCTGGTGTTTCGAACTGAACGGAGCTTTCGGCGCACTGTTGTCGGCGCTGGGCTTTCAGGTGAAGCGACTCGCTGCCACCGTGCTCTACCCGCCGGTCTCGCCCATGCCTACACATCTGACTCTGGAGGTGTCATTGGACAGGCCCTACTTGGTCGATGTTGGTTTTGGCGACTCGTTCATCAGGCCGTTGCCACTCGATTCTGAGGGTCCTCACGACGGCGGTGTCGGGGAATACGGTTTTGTATTTGACGCCGATCGTGTCTCGCTTGTCAGCTTCGGAGCCAACGGCGAAATCGAGTCTCACTACAGATTCGACCGGGTCTCGGTTGTGGCGTCTGACTTCGACGAGGCTTCCGTGTGGTTGCAGTCTGATCCAGAACTCTCGTGGACCAAGGCACCTTTCGCCACCCGTCTGCTCGACGGTGGCCCGGATCGAGTCACGCTCCTCCGTGATCGTCTGAAGTTCAAACGGCACGGCCAATGGACGGAGAAGTCGGTCAACGAATCGGAGTGGCCCCTCCTCCTGGACAAGTGGTTTGGAATGGCGCCCTAGAACACCTAGTCAGCCTTATACCCAGGGGGAGTGTGTGGTCCCCGATCCGTAAGCTGCTCCCTGGGCGAACCGATTAAACCGAAATGGGCCGAGTTCGGCGACGGACGCTGAACCGGTGAGTTCTTTTGCCACCAGCTTGCCGATTCCGGTCATCTTAAAGCCGTGATTTGAGTCGGCGATCATGTAGACGTTGGGCAGGATCCAGTCCATGATCGGGATGTTGTCCGGTGTGAAAGCACCGATCCCACCGTTGCGCCGCTCCTTGAAGTCGGGTCGAATCCCCTCGAAGCGCGACATGAACATGCCCATTGCCGCTGTGAAGTAGTCGGCGAACTTGTCGTCTGCCTGGTACTCGTCGTTGGCCCAACCGTAGGGCTCCACCGAAGCATCAGGTCCGATCATCTTGGGAAGGCCACCACCCTGGATCCCGGGACGCTCCATTCTTTCGGTCCCGTTCTTCCAATAGACGTAGACATTGTCGTCCAACTCAACACCTGTCTCCGGGTCGATGACAGGTGTGTTCATCAGCTCGATGTGGAGGACTGGTGGGTTGAGGTTGTTGGCGGTGTAGTACGGGCCGTCGTAGTAGACCTCGCCTTCCTCGAGACGCCAGTAGGTCCACATGTCTTTGTTCTTGACAAGGGAGCCGTCTCGGTAGCCAACGTCGAGATGCATCGGCTTGCCCAACATCTCCCAATGAGCGGGAATCCAGGCCCCCATGCAGAGGACGACCACATCGGCATTGATGATCCCGCCGCTGGTCTCCACGGACTTCACTTCGCCGCCCTGGACGTCATATCCGGTCACCTCGACACCGGAGACGATATTGACACCATTGCGGCGGCACATCTCGGCGAGACCGTTGACGGCCTGGCGGGTTCCGGCATATCCAGAGAGTCGTTCATGGATGGCGACGTCGATGGTGTGATGTTTGAAGTCGGGCCAGATGCTGGAGAGGAAATCCCGGGCTTCCTGACCGACGTAGAGATCCGAGGTGTATCCGACAGAATTTTGACTCTTGTGGGTTTTCTCGTATTCGGCGATCTGATTTTCCTCACCACACGAGATATACCCGACTTGTTGGAATCCAAAGAGCACCGGGTCGTAGTTCCAGACATCGACTGATTCACGCACGAGTGCATGTACCGGCTCGGTCATGTAGAAGTTGCCAACACACCCACAGGCGATGCCGGTGGCGCCGGCTCCGGGTGCGGTCTTGTCTATGAGGACGATGTCATCGCCCGAACCCAATTGCATTGCGAGGTGCCAGGCAGTGCTCAGACCGTGGACACCCGCACCGACGATGACGTAGGTGGCGGAAGCCGGTAGTTGCGACATATGGCGACACTATCCACCTGTCAGATCTGATACCACATGGCATGTTTCGATAGAGTGCCGCCGCTGTGAAAGCTGCGGTCATGAGAGCGACCAACACACCTCTCACCATTGAAGATGTTGATCTCGACACGCCCGGAACGGGTGAAGTCGTGGTGAAGGTGGCTGCGGCTGGGCTCTGTCACAGCGATCTTCACTACATCGAGGGCTGGTACGAGATTGCGACGCCAGTGGTTCTCGGTCATGAGTCGGCGGGTGTGGTCGAGGAAGTCGGCGCAGGTGTCACCTACGTTTCTCCCGGTGATCACGTGATCAGCTACATCACAATCTCGTGCGGGGAATGCTCGTATTGCTGGGAGGGCAACTCACACAACTGCATGAATCGGGACACCGCCGGTCAACGAAGCTCCGAAGAATCGCCACGGCTCTCACTTGACGGCGAGCCGGTGACTCAATTCCTAAATTTGTCCTCGTTTGCGGAGCGACTCCTGGTCTCGGAGAGGGCCGTGGTCAAAATCAGCAAAGACATTCCCCTCGACAAAGCGGCCTTGCTGGGTTGTGGCGCTGCCACCGGATTGGGGGCCGTGTTCAACACGGCCGGCGTCGAGGAGGGTCAAACAGTTGCCGTGATCGGATGTGGCGGCGTTGGCCTGGCCGCGGTGCAAGGTGCGCGAATTGCCGGAGCCGAAACAGTGATAGCGGTCGATGTGGTTCACGAGAAGCTCGGCCTAGCCAAGAAACTCGGCGCCACCCATGTGATCAACGCCAGGGACAATGACCCGGTGTTGAGGGCTTTAGCGATGACTGACGGTCTCGGCGTTCATCACGCCTTCGAGGCGTTGGGCTCCAAGGCCACCATCGAGACCGCATTCAACATGCTGAGATGGGGCGGGGCGGCCACTGTCATCGGTCTCGTTCCGGAAAACACGGTTCTCGACATCCCGGGCGACCAGCTCTTCTACGAGAAGAAACTCCAAGGCTCCAACATGGGCTCGAGCGATTTCAGACGAGACATCCCCAAATACATCGAGTGGTATCTCGACGGACGCTTGATGCTCGACGAGATGGTGACCGCTCGTCTGGCGCTGGATGAGATCAACGAAGGGTTCGAGACCATGAGACAGGGTTTATCGGCGCGGTCGATCATCGTCTTCGAGTGAGTTGATTGCTTGAGCGCTGTGATGGGCCACGGCGTCGTGGCTGTCGGCATCCTCGTGTGGCTCGATGTGGATGATCGCAACGACCGGTGATGCAAAGCCGTGATGAAGACCGTGTTCGACTTCATGCGCGATGTCGTGGCCTTGCTTGACGCTCAGGGTTGGGTCGACACAGACCGAGGCAGCGATTTGTAGCTGGTGGCCATGCCAGCGGACCTGGAGGCCGGCGACGCTGATGACACCTGAAACTTTCTCGATTGACGTCCTGGCATCGTCGACGATTTCCGGATCTACAGCGTCGAGAAGTCGACGAATCATCTCCCTCCCGGTCTTCATCAGCAGCCAGAGAATGGCGACGGCGACAACCAGGCCGGCTACGGGGTCGACCCACGTCGCCCCGAACGCAGCACCAATCCCTGCCGCGACAACAGCTAACGACGTGTATGCGTCGGTCCGCGCATGGTGACCGTCAGCGACGAGTGCCTGGGAATTGATCTTCTGTCCAACCTTGATTCGGTATCGGGCTACAAGTTCATTGCCAAGTGCCCCAATGACGCCAGCGGCTATCACCCACGGGATGTGATCGATCAACCGTGGTTCGAAAAGACGTTGTAGCGATTCCCAAATCACCAGGGCTGCTGTTGCCCCGATTGCCAGGACGATGATGAGCCCTGCGCCGTCTTCGGCCCGGTTGAACCCGTAGGTGTAGCGGCGTGTCGCCGGTCTCATGCCTATCACGAAAGCAATCCACAGCGGGATTGCTGTAAGCGCGTCGGTGATGTTGTGAATCGTGTCGGACAGGAGAGCGACCGACCCGCTGAACAGGAAGATGATGGCTTGCAGCGCGGCAGTTATGCCCAATCCAACCAGGGAGATCTTCGTTGCTCTGATCCCTATAGCGCCGGTTTGGAGCAGTTCCACATTGGGCTGATGGCCATGATCGTGGTTGAGGGCGTGTCCGACGCGGTGGCCGGTTCGAATCAACCATGACTTCTCCGGCTCTGCCGCGTGGTCGTGGTCGTGCTCGCTCACATAATCCACGGTACTGATGGTTCACCGCGAGCGCTGTTGGTGGGTACGCTCGCACCGACTTTGCCTGTTCGCCTACGGCGAACGGGAGATGGAAGGAGGTGATGATGAAGCGCAATTATTCACGGCTCAGCCGGCCCCTCGTCCGCAAGGACGGTGAGTTGACGCCGACGAGTTGGGAAGAGGCGATCGCCGTCGCGGCTGCGGGTCTCTCCCGATACAGCGGCGAGTCCTTCGGGCTATTCAGCTGCTCAAAGGCCACCAACGAGACCAACTATGTCGCCCAGAAGTGGGCACGGCTGGTCATGGCCTCCAACAACATCGACAGTTGCAACCGCACTTGACACGCTCCTTCGGTCGCCGGTCTGGCGGCCATGTTTGGAGCGGGTGGTGGCACCAGTTCGTATCAAGAGATTGAGGAGACCGACCTCATCATCATTTGGGGTTCGAACGCGCGCGAGGCGCACCCCATCTTCTTTCATCACATTCTCAAAGGCATACATAACGGAGCCCGCATGCTCGCTGTCGACCCGAGACGGACTTCGTCGGCGCAGTGGGCTGACATGTGGCTTGGCATCGACGTCGGATCCGATATCGCCCTCGCCAACGCCGTGGGGCGGGAGATCATCACACAAGGTCTCCACAACGAGGAGTTCATCAGAGAGGCCACTGAAGGGTTCGACGCCTACGCCGAGCACGTAGACGAGTACACACTCCAGAGAGCCGAGGAGCTAACCGGCGTCCCTGCCGACGCGATTCAGCAGCTGGCCCATGAGTACGGCTCCGCCGAAACAGCACAGATTTGTTGGACGCTGGGAATCACCGAACATCACACCGGGACGGACAATGTCCTAGCTCTTTGCAATCTCGCCATCCTCACCGGACATGTCGGACGATATGGCTCAGGTCTCGTGCCGGTGCGAGGGCAGAACAATGTCCAGGGCGGCGGCGACATGGGTGCGCTCCCCAACAAGCTGCCCGGGTTTCAGGATGTCGAAAACGCCGACCTCCGAGGCAAGTTCGAGGCGGTATGGGGTGCCGAGATTCCACCCGAGGCTGGTCTACACATCAGTCTGATGCACGAGGCGATGGATGAGGGGATACTCAAGTGCCTATTCGTCCTTGGAGAGAACCCTCTTCAATCCGAAGCCGACTCTCAGGAGATGCACCAGAGACTCTCCAACCTCGAGTTCATCGTTGCCCAAGACATCTTTCTGACGGCTACTGCTGAACTGGCTGACGTCGTGTTGCCAGCCGCGGGGTGGGGTGAGGTTGACGGAACCTTCACCTCCAGCGAACGCCGGGTTCAAAGGGTTCGAGCCGCGGTCCAACCTCCCGGTGAAGCCAAGGCGGACATTGAGATCCTCAGTGAGTTGGCCCGAGCGATGGGTCATGATTGGCCAACACCCAGTGCCGAAGAAGCGTGGGACGAGATGCGGGCCCTCTCGCCGCTTCATGGTGGGATGTCGTACCAACGTCTTGACGATATGGGTGGCATCCAATGGCCGTGTCCCGACGAAGACTCGGACGGCGAGCTATTTCTCCACGGTCGTCTCTGGGATCGGCCCGTCACCACCAAACGTGCTCCGTTCTTCCCAGTCCACGATGTACCTCCGGCTGACACTCTCACCGCTGACTATCCGATTCGTCTCACTACGGGTCGTAGGCTCGACTCCTACAACACCGGTGTTCAGAGCGGTCGTTATGCCGCTCCACGGCGGATTGGAGCCGGTCTCGACCTGTCGCCCGAAGACGGTGAGTTGCTGGGTGTCGCGGAAGGGGAACAGGTCAAGATCACGTCACGTCGTGGCAGCGTCGAGGCGCCTGTGCGGTTTGACCGGTCGTTGCGCCCCGGTCTTGCTTTTATGTCGATCCATTTCCCCGATGAGGTCGATGTCAACGTTCTCACCCTCGACGCCTGGGATCCCAAGTCGGGGACAGCTGAGTTCAAGGCGACCGCCATCAGGGTGGAAGCACTGAGCGCTTCCTAATGGACCTACGAACCATGCTCGACCGGCCCACCGAGGCCGAGACCAGCGCCGTCGATGCCGTAGTCGGGTCGCCGTTGAAGTTCAATGGGCGTGTCGCTTTTGGTGGGCATGCCGCCAGGGCACAGAGACATCTTCTCCTGCCAGCACTTCACGCAGTCCAGGATGCAACCGGGTCGGTAAGCAGGGGAGCGCTGGGTTACATATCAGACCGACTCACCGTTCCCCCAGCCGAGGCATACGGGGTGGCCACTTTTTATGCCCTTTTCAAGACTGACCAGCCTGGTGGGCCCACCACCCATGTCTGTGACGACATCGTTTGCGCTCAATACGGGGCCGAGGACCTGTGTGCAGCTCTCGATGTCTCCGGAGTCGAGTACGAACGTAGCCCCTGCCTCGGTCAGTGTGACCGGGCACCGGCTGCGATGTTCCACGAACCTGGGGTCGGCTACGGCAATGCCGCCCCCGTTGACACCGAAAGCGTGGGACGGGTCAGCTTCGAGGAGCTCTCTCCGGGCCTCATACATCAAGACCCCACTGAGCTGACTCTGCTTCGTCGGATAGGGACTGTTGATCCCACATCTCTTGACGCCTACGTCGAAGCCGGCGGATTTCAGACTTTGGGCAAGGCAAGAGACATAGGTCCCGACGCTGTCATTGCCGAGCTGAAATTTTCGGATCTCAAAGGCCGTGGGGGTGCTGCTTTCCCGATTGGGATCAAATGGGAAGGCGTCCGCAACGCTGACGGTGATGAGAAATACGTAATCGCCAATGGTGACGAATCGGAACCAGGCACATTCAAAGACCGCCTGGTGATGGAGGGTGATCCCTTCGCTCTTGTTGAGGCGATGATCATCTATGGCCACGTCACCGGCGCGAGCCAGGGATATATCTACGTACGCGGCGAATACCCAACGGCTGAGCGCCGACTCATAAGTGCGATCGAACAGACGCAGATTGCAGGATTATCGGGAGACTTCAAACTCGAGGTCCGTCGTGGCGCCGGTGCCTATATATGCGGTGAGGAAACGGCTTTGTTCGCATCAATTGAGGGTTACCGCGGTGAGCCCCGGCAGAAGCCACCATTCCCAACGACCCACGGTGTCTTTGGCAAACCGACCGGGATCAACAACATCGAGACGTTGATTGCCACGCTCGAAGTGATCGCCAACGGAGGCGAAGCCTTTGCCGCGATCGGGACCGAACAATCGACAGGACCCAAGTTGTTCTGTGTGTCGGGTGCGGTTGAGAAACCCGGTGTTTATGAAGTGGCTTTCGGGGCAACTCTTGGGGAGTTGCTGGCCCTGGCCGGCGGGATCAAAAATGGCAACGAGCTGGGAGCGATCCTGATGGGGGGAGCGGCCGGCGTGTTTGCCGATGACTTAGCGCTGGATGTGCCGCTGACTTTCGAGCACACCCGCGAAGCCGGGACAACCATGGGGTCAGGTGCGATTATCTTCTTCGATGACCGGACCGACTTTGGTCCGGTGTTGAGACGCATCGCTCAGTTCTTCAGAGACGAGTCATGTGGGCAGTGTGTCCCATGCCGGATCGGCACCGTCCGTCAGGAGGAGGCTCTGATAAGACTCAGCTCCGGACGCACTGTCGGGTCGATTTCTGACGAGACGCAGCGTCTCGACGACCTCGCGCTTGTGATGACCGATGCATCGATCTGTGGTTTGGGTCAGACCGCGGCGTCGGCAGTCCAATCGGCAATGAAACTGGGGCTCATATGAGCGTCACCGCGTCTATCAACGGTGAAAGCGTCACCGCGTCTATCAACGGTGAAAGCGTCACCGTCGTTGACGGATCAACGATTCTCGACGCCTGTCGTGTGACCGACCTCGATATCCCCACCCTCTGTTACGGCGACACCATCACGCCGGCCAACGCCTGTCGGGTCTGCATGGTCGAAGTTGAGGGGTCCCGAACCCTGGTCCCCAGCTGTTCGCGGGCAATTGAGGACGGGATGGTCATCAGCACCGAAACCGATCGTGCCCAGCACAGTCGGAAACTGGTCATGGAGCTGCTGGGGAGTGCAAGTGAACTCGACCGGTCGAGTGGGGAGGTAGGCGGTTGGATAGAGGGGTATGACGCCGATACCACCCGCTTCGGGCCAGAAGCGCTCACTGTTGCCCAACCTGCGAAAGTGGAAGACGACCTTTACGTCCGTGACTACGGACGTTGCATCCTCTGTTACAAGTGTGTCGACGCTTGTGGCGTCGATCATCAGAACACGTTTGCGATAGCGGTCGCCGGCCGGGGATTCGACGCCCACATATCCACTGAATTTGATGTCGCCTTGCCCGACTCGGCCTGTGTCTACTGCGGGAACTGCATCGCCGTCTGTCCCACAGGAGCACTGGAGGGCAAGATTGCCTGGGACATGAAAGAAGCTGAGATCTGGGACGAGTCGAAACAGGATGTCACTCGGACCGTTTGCTCATATTGCGGTGTCGGATGCAACCTCGACATCCACACCCAGGATGGTCACATTGTTGACGTCACGTCACCTATGGATCACAGTGTCACTCTGGGCAACCTGTGTATCAAAGGACGCTTCGGCTGGGTATACGTGAGCAGCGGATCTGATGGTTGAAGGCGTCACAACCCGGCGGGTTGTGCGTTATCGGGACACGGTTGAGTCCGTATCCGACGCTCTTGTGGTTGAGGAGCCGATGGAGATCCGCATGTCAGGTGAACCGCTGGCGGTGGTGATGAGGACACCAGGCTCGGACGGCGAATTGGCTCTCGGCTTCGCCATCACGGAGGGGATTGTCGCGAGCCCGGGCGACATTGCCGATGTGGCTGATCTTGGTGACGGCCGTTGGGAGTTGATCCTTTCCGAGGGTGTCACTATCGACCCTGAGCAGTTCAAGAGGAACTTCTACTCCACATC
>CAXMOW010000041.1:14015-14255 GCA_964195235.1 uncultured Acidimicrobiia bacterium
TGATCATGTCGCTGCCTGCACTGCTCTTTGCCGAGCAGCCCGCTTTTCATGCCACCGGAGGCCTCCACGCCGCCGCTGCCTTTACTCCCGATGGTCAAGTAGTGGCAGTTCGTGAGGACATCGGACGACACAACGCGACTGACAAACTGGTGGGTTATTTGGCCCGACAGAGCTGGCCCCTCGAGCCGATGGGGCTGATGGTCTCGGGCCGGATCTCGTTTGAGATCGTTCAGAAGGCCG
>CAXMOW010000042.1:0-13702 GCA_964195235.1 uncultured Acidimicrobiia bacterium
GTGGCCAGCGCGCCGAACCAGCGGCCGCGCCGTTCCCTCGCCTCGATCTGGTGGATGAGGGCTTTTCTGGCCATCTACGGGTATTCGACGTCGTGGGGTGTCGGTGAGTTCCCGACCTACGATCCCCGGGAGTGTCAGGATACAAAGGAAATGACTAAATCCCGTCGCACCTCAAGCGATATCGAGATCGAAGCTGTTTACGAAACCCCCGCTGACCCGGAGCGTATCGGTGAGCCGGGGGAGTACCCGTACACGCGGGGACCTTATCCGACTATGTATCGGGGTCGAATGTGGACCATGCGTCAATACGCCGGCTTTGGCACCGCTGAGGAAACCAACCGGCGATTCAAGGGTCTCTTAAGTGCCGGTCAGACCGGGCTCAGCGTTGCCTTCGACCTTCCGACCCAGATGGGCCTGGATTCCGACCATGAACTCTCTGCCGGTGAGGTGGGCAAGGTCGGTGTGGCCATCGACAGTCTCGACGACATGCGTCGGCTGTTCGACGGAATCCCCCTCGGGAAAGTGTCGACTTCGATGACCATCAACTCCACTGCGCCGATCCTTCTTCTCCTCTATCAACTTGTGGCCGAAGAGCAGAACGTCGACTTGGCGAAGCTCCGAGGCACGGTCCAGAACGACATTCTCAAGGAATACGTTGCCCGGGGGACCTATATCTATCCGCCGCGTCCATCGATGCGTTTGGTCACTGATGTGCTCGGTTACGCCCAGGAACACCTTCCCCAGTGGAACACAATCTCGATCAGCGGTTATCACATCCGCGAAGCAGGGTCCACGGCTGCTCAGGAGTTGGCGTTCACAATCGCCAACGGACTGGCTTACGTGGCTGCGGCCGTAGAGGTCGGTCTCGATGTTGACCTATTCGCCCCACGTCTCTCCTTTTTCTGGAACGCACACAACGACTTTTTCGAGGAGATCGCCAAGTACCGCGCATCTCGGCGGATTTGGGCCAGGCACATGCGCGATGAAGTGGGAGCGCAGAATCCAACGTCGTGGTTGATGCGCTTCCACACCCAGACGGCGGGATCGACGCTGACAGCTCAGCAGCCTCTCAACAACGTGGTTCGAACCACAGTTCAGGCGCTGGCGGCGGTCCTCGGCGGAAGCCAGTCTCTGCACACCAATGCATACGACGAGGCGTTGGGCCTTCCCACCGATGAGAGTGCGCTCCTTGCGCTTCGCACCCAGCAGGTGTTGGCACATGAGTCGGGTGTGGCCAACACGGTCGACCCCTTGGCAGGGTCCTATTTTGTCGAGGAGTTGACCAATCAACTCGAGGAAAAGGCGGAGGAGCTGCTCGCCACGATCGCCTCGATGGGCGGTGCCGTTGCGGCGATCGAACAGGGCTGGATGCAGGGTCAAATAGAAGACTCCGCATATCGGGATGCGAAGAGACAGAGTGATGGGGAGTCGGTCGTTGTGGGGGTCAACCGCTTCACGGCCGATGACAGTGAGCCGCTTCCCGTTCTGGCGGTTGGCCCGGAGTTGGAGGCGGGTCAGAGACTTGCCGTAGCAAACTGGCGCGAAGGTCGAGACCAGAGTGCCGTTGAGACCGCGATCGAAGTTGTCGCCTCGACGGCCGCAACTACCCAAAACCTGATGCCTGCCATCAAGGATGCTCTGTCTTCTGGAGCCACAGTTGGAGAAATCTCAGACGCCTTGCGAGGGGTTTTCGGTCAGTATCGGTCGACCAGCTAGGTTCGAAATAATCCATGGCAGATGACCGAACGCATCTAGTGATCATCGGCGGAGGCCCGGCCGGTACCCAGGCCGCAACAACAGCGGCGATGAAGGGTGCCCGTGTGACGATGATCGAGAAGGACATCGTCGGTGGCGCTGCCCACCTCTGGGACTGCATTCCATCCAAGACAATGGCTGCGTCCGCTCTGCGTCACACCTCAGTTAGAAACGCGGCCAAGCTCGGTCTCATCAATGATCCCGGCAAGGTCGACCCCGTCGGTCTGAGCAAACGGATCGTCGAGATCACGTCTGATATCCATGAGAACTGGCTCGATCTGCTCGGCTCCCAACAGATCGAACTGATTTACGGCACCGGCAGATTCGTCGACCCAAAAGAAGTTGCTGTGCAGACCGCCGACGGCGAACGAAACATCAGTTTCGACAAGGCGATGATCTCGACCGGCTCGGCCCCCAGGGTGCCCGACTGGGCGCCCGTGGACGGTACAAGGGTGCTGACCACGCGCCATTGTTATGACCTTGCGGAGGTCCCCCGACATGTCGTGGTCATCGGGTCCGGTGTAACCGGAGTCGAGTTCACCCACATTTTCGAGAGTATGGGTTCCGAAGTCAGCCTTGTTGTTTCCCGCCAGCAAATCCTCCCTCATCGCGACCCAGAGGTCGCCGCTGTTCTGGAGGAGGATTTTCTCGAGAGAGGCGTCCGGCTGGTTATTGGAGCAAGGGCCGAGTCGATCGATGTCGAAGAAGACGAGGTGTCGGTCGTGTGTAATGACGGTCGGGTGGTGAAAGGCTCACATGCGTTGCTCGCAGTCGGGTCTGTTCCTCTTACAGACGAACTAGGTCTCGAAACCGTCGGCATATACACAAACAGCGGATATGTGCCGGTTGACGACTATTTACGGACTTCAGTCGATCATATCTATGCAGGTGGCGATGTCACCGGTCAGTTGCCGTTGAGTTCGGTTGCCTCGATGCAGGGCCGCAAAATTGCGCGCCACGCGCTTTCGCTTCCCGTTACCCCGCTCGACTACAGCAAAGTGGCGGAGGCGATCTTCACTGAACCTGAAATAGCATCAGTTGGACTGGTCGACGTCGCTGCCGCCGCCGTGGGTCGGAAAGTCAGAACTACCAAGGTTCCATTCGCTGCAAATGCCCGCTCGGTGCTCCAACACTTCACCAGAGGATTTGTCAAGGTGACATCGGACCCCGCCACGGGTGTCGTGCTTGGCGGGACGATCGTCGGTCATCGCGCTTCCGAGCTCATCGGGGTGATCGCATTGGCCGTGCAGGCCGGTGTCGCCGATAAGACATTGATTGAAACGCTGATGGTGCATCCCTCGATGACAGAGGCGATCACTGACGCCGCGGAATGAGATTCCGGCCAATGAGATTCGGGCCGAGTATCGGATCCTCCTCCTGGCGGGGACATAACTCGTTCACTGAAGACCCGTCCGCGTAAGTTCCGAGAAATCTTTACAGAACGTCCGGCGCCTAGCGGACGATGGCGATGACCTGACCGGGAGAAACAGTGTCGCCGGGCTCGACCCTGAGATCCACGACGTCGCCGGCGTTGGGGGTGGTGACCTCGTTTTCCATCTTCATTGCTTCGAGAACACATATCGGGTCGCCGGCATTGAGTTTTTCACCTGCGGAGACGTGGACTTTGACAATGGTTCCCTGCATCGGTGCCGAGATGACACCATCGGAAGAGGTCGCGGCGGCTGAGTCGGACAGCTTGGGTGGGCGACGTCTGGTCTGACCACCGGGTGCTGGAGCTTCCGGAGCCCAATATGAGACGCTGAACCGTCGACCACTGATCTCAACCGTGATGTCCCGTTTGGTGGTGGCCTCGTCCTCAGGAACCGCCGGGGCGCTGTCCGGGCCTCTTCCGGTGAGATGGAGGGACTCCTCCACCCATTTCGTGTGGTGGCGTCCCTCGATGAAGTCTTCGTGGTCGAGCACAGCGAGGTGTGCGGGAATCGTCGTCGAGACTCCGCGCACCTTGAACTCTTTGAGCGCTCGCTTGCCGCGGTTGATCGCAGTCTCCCGGTCGACCCCCCAGACCACCAACTTGGCCATCAGGTTGTCGTAATACTGCGACACACTGGTGCCGGGTCGGATCCACGAGTCGACCCGAACCCCAGGGCCTGCCGGCTCTTGCCACTCAACGACCTGGCCTGGTGTCGGAAGGTAGTTGTTGAAAGGATCCTCGGCATTGACTCTGAACTCGATCGAATGGCCTCTCGGCTCGACCGCTTCGATGTCCAACTCCTCGCCTGAAGCGATCCTGAGCTGCCATTCGACCAGGTCGAGGCCGGTCACCATCTCGGTGACGGTGTGCTCAACTTGAAGCCTGGTATTCATCTCTAGGAAGTAGAAGTCGCCGCTCGGGTCGATTAGAAACTCCACAGTTCCTGCATTGACGTATTCGCAGGATCGAGCAGCGGCGAGTGCCGCCTTCCCAAGAGCCTTTCGCTGCTTTGCGCTGAGCCCAGGTGAGGGAGTCTCTTCGATCAGCTTCTGGTGACGTCGCTGCACCGAGCAGTCGCGCTCCCCAAGAAAAAGGCCATTCCCGTGGGTGTCAAAAAGGATTTGGGCTTCGACATGACGAGACATTTCCAGATATTTTTCGACGTAGACCTCGGGGTTGCCGAAGTAAGCATCGGCCTCTCGCCGAGCGCCTTCAAAAGCGTCGGCGACATCGTCGGGGCCCCTAGCGACTCGCAGACCTTTACCCCCACCACCGTGGGCGGCCTTGATAGCGACGGGGTAGCCGAATTCTTCACCAAGAACAATCACCTCGTCAGCGGTTGTCACAGGTTCCGTAATCCCGGGCACTGTTGGCACGCCGAAACTCTCGGCGTTTCTCCGGGAAGTGATCTTGTCGCCCATGCCCTCGATGGCTGTGGCAGGTGGACCCACCCATATGATCCCCGCATCTTCTACAGCCTTGGCGAAACCAGCATTCTCGGATAAGAACCCATAACCCGGGTGAATCGCCTCAGCACCCGACTCGTGAGCGATCTGGAGAACCTTCTCCTGATTCAGATAGCTCTCGGCTGCTGGAGCCGGCCCTACGTTCCATGCCTCATCGGCCAATTCAACGTGAAGAGCGTCTCGGTCCAGTTCCGAGTAGAGAGCGATGGTGCGTAGACCCATCTCGCGGGCTGTGCGTAATACGCGAACCGCGATTTCGCCTCGATTGGCGATCAGCAGTGACTTCACTGCGGTCCGTTGCCGTGTTTCTTCGGCGGGAGGCTCTCTCGCTTGGTTCTGAGCATTTCCATCGCCCTAATCAACTTGACTCTGGTCTCTCTGGGCTCGATGACCTCGTCGACCAAACCCAGTTCCGCGGCGACATAAGGATTGTTGAACTTGCCCTCATAGTCATCGATCAGCTCGGTCCGGCGACCGTCCGGATCATCGGAGTCGGCTATGTCTCTTCGATGGATGATATTGACAGCTCCCGGAGCGCCCATCACCGCGATTTCAGCCGAGGGCCAGGCGAAGACGAGGTCAGCACGTATACCTCGAGCGTTCATAACGAGGTAGGCACCTCCATATGCCTTGCGGGTGATGACGGTGATGCGGGGGACCGTGGCCTCGCAATATGCATAGAGCAACTTGGCGCCGTGA
Organism: uncultured Acidimicrobiia bacterium; assembly: GCA_964195235.1. Classification (GTDB taxonomy): domain Bacteria; phylum Actinomycetota; class Acidimicrobiia; order Spongiisociales; family ZC4RG35; genus CAXMPK01. Next base: position 5,353 of record CAXMOW010000042.1, read on the forward strand.
CGGATTATCCCACCGTGCTCCTGGTCAACACCGGGGAGGAAACCAGGTACATCTACGAAGGTCAGAACCGGGATATTGAACGCATCGCAGAATCGGACGAATCGAGCAGCCTTCTCGGAGGCAGCTATGTCGAGGGTCCCAGCGAAGACGGCTGGTTGGTTGGCCACCACGCCGACGGCATGACCATCGAGCCGGCCGAACCCGATGACGATGTTTTGAGCCCAAAGTTCGTGGACCTCGAAGAACTCTTCGCTGTCAAGGACAGTTCGGAGGACCTCTTTCATGTCGTATGGCTGGTTCGAGGAGTCGGGGATGATTGTGTCGAGGGCATCGTCGAGGCGGTCGGGATGGTCGGTGGGCGCATAAAACGGAGGCATCTCCATATTGTTTCTTGGGAGGAACGAAACCAGATACCGGACAGCCTCGAGAGTTTCCTTTCCTGTCGGGTAAACAAAATGGGTCACTCCGGATTTGGACGCATGAGTCGTTGCCCCGCCAAGTTCTTCCATGGTCACGTCTTCGCCTGTGACAGCCTTGATGACGTCAGGTCCTGTGATGAACATGTGTGAGGTTTGGTCGACCTGAAACACGAAGTCGGTGAGGGCAGGTGAGTACACGGCACCCCCTGCACATGGACCCATGATCACGGAAATTTGGGGGATGACGCCTGAGGCTTGCACGTTTCTCTGGAAGATCCGGCCGTAGCCGTCGAGTGATCCGACACCTTCCTGAATCCTCGCGCCGCCGGAATCCTTCAGGCCGATTACCGGTGCGCCCGTGTTCATTGCCATATCAAGGATCTTGCAAATCTTGTTCGCGACGACTTCGCCAAGGCTTCCACCGAAGACTGTGAAGTCCTCTGCGAACACAAATACCGGTCTCCCGTCGATGGTTCCATGCCCGGTGACAACAGCGTCGCCCAGAGGTTTCTTGTCCTCTATTCCAAAACCCGCCGATTGGTGACGGACGAACTGATCGATCTCCTGAAACGACCCCTGGTCAAGCAGTGACTCGATGCGCTCTCGGGCGGTGAGCTTTCCGGCTTCATGCTGTCTGGCCACGGCCCGTTGGGTGCCAGAGTGAAGAGCTTCGTCTCGGAGATCTCTAAGTTGTTCGATTCGCGCCTCGGTGCCCAAGACTCCTCCGTAACCTCTCAATTTCAGACTCGCTCAAGGACGAGATGGCTACACCATATTTCCAACAACGCCACGACACAGTTCCATCTACTCAAAACCTGGCGCGTAGCTCACTTGTTGATCTTCCCGTATTGGTGTTGGCGACGAGTCAGACCGAGGGGCGAGGGCGCACCGGAAGCGACTGGCAGAACGCGGAGCGGGCTCTGGCCGCTTCTCTCGCGATACACCTTGACTCCTCCGATCGACGGCCCTTTTCACTCATGGCCGGTGTTGCGGCAATCCGTGCGACCAACGGCACATCACTCAAGTGGCCCAACGACGTTCTTGCGGCCGAGTTGAAAGTGGGAGGGATCCTCGTCGAACGAAATAGTGATGTGATCGTCGTGGGACTTGGGTTGAATCTCTGGTGGCCGAATGCGCCTTCCACCATGGGTGCTCTCTTTGAGGATGACCCTGGCGAAGATCGGCACGCGGAGATTGGAGCCTTGTGGGGTGCCGAATTGATGAGGATTGTCGATGGGCCGGTTTGGCCGATTGATGAGTATCGGTCCGCGTGTGTGACCCTGGGCGCCGATATTGGCTGGGAGCCCGACCATGTCGGGCGGGCGGTGGACGTTGCCGAGGACGGCGGGCTGATTGTCGATCGTGGCGGAGAAACGGAGACTGTCTTTTCGGGTGAAGTTCGGCACCTGCGACATAGATGAGCGGATCGCGACCGGATACGGGCCGTACTACCTGAGGTTTGCGATTTAGCCGAGGTTTTCGATTACGGCCTTGGGCAACGTGGCTTCGAAGAAGGTGGTGAGACGTGCAAAGGCGTCGTCAGTGGCCGCCTGGTCGAACCCATCACCTTCGATGTCGAGGAACCCGTGGCCGGCGCCGTCGTAAAGGAGCCATTGACCGTGGTCGTTACGACGTTGTGCCTCGTCAACCGAGGCCACATCAACAAGGTTGTCCTCGGTCCCATAGAGACCGAGCACCGGGACCGGGAGATGGTCGAGAAAATCAGCGACCCGATGTTCCCGTTCTTCGTCACCAGTGAGCGGGGTGTAACAAACGGCAATCGACTTCACCCAATCGCGTGTAGCTGCCTTGATGATGGCGAAGCGGCCACCGATGTCGGTTCCAAACAGGCCGATGTCGCCCGAGACGTTCCATGTGACATCGTCCGAAACAATGAATTCGTGCAGCTCATCGAGGTCGGTCAGGGCGCGGTCGTCCGTGAGGCGGTTGTAAGCAATCAGAACATCGCCATTGCTTCGATAGAGGTCGAGCGAGGCGGCGGCGATCCCGGCTCGTGCAAGTCGCCGGCAAATATCCTTCTCGAGACTGCCCATTCCATCAATGCCGGGGACGACGAACACAACCGGGAATTGACCGGATTCGTCTGGTCGGGCGATGTAACCGTCGCGGTGACCCGCCCCGACAGGAATCGGCCAGGCGCCATAGAGAATTGGATAAGTTCCCTCATGGGAGAGCACAGCCAAGTGTCATACCTCCGGTGATGCGACGGCCGAGACAATAACGACTCTGCACCAGAACCAGCCTTCACGAGTTGTTTGTTTTGGTCGATAGCTGCGGAACCCCGGTTACCCTATTGACGTCTAACCAGACGATGTCCAAGTCCACCCAAACCTCTTCGTCGCGTCGTGGGCTACCCAAGTGGTTGAAGGTCACAATCCTCTTTCTGCTTGTGGTGGCCAACCTTGCCGCGTTCGGCATTCTCTGGGCAGTCCGAACCGGAGAGGGAGTTCTTGCAACGGCTGACACTGATTCGGCCGTCTCTGACGTCCTCGACCTGGCAACCGGCGACGACCTCACCTTTCTGATTGTCGGCTCAGATTCCCGGGCTGGTCTCGACGACCTGAACAACTTTGGTGCGTTTGGTGGCCCGCGTGGTGACGTAGTGATGCTGGTGCGACTCGATCAGGGGAGTTCCACGGCACAGATGTTGAGCATTCCCCGCGATCTATGGGTTGACATTCCCGGTCACTCAAAGAACCGCATCAACGCAGCGTATGCCTTTGGCGGACCGAGTCTCATGGTGGAAACCATCAAAGCGAATCTCAACGTCGAGGTGAACCACTATGTCGAGATCGACTTTGTCGGCTTCGCCGCTCTCGTTGACGAACTCGGTGGCATCGAAATTGCTTTTCCCTACCCGGCCCGCGATCCGAAGTCCGGGTTGGATGTAGATGCAGGGAGCCAAACCCTCGACGGTGACATGGCCCTGGCTTACGCCCGCTCTCGCAAGTATCAGGAGTACCAGAACGGCAACTGGGTCAGCGTGAACGCCAGCGACATAGGTCGCACCGAGCGTCAACAGGAAGTCATCAGGGCCATTCTCTCCGAATTGAAGAGTCCGGCGTCCATCACCGAGGCTGGCAGCATTGCTTCGGCCATGGCGGAGCACATGACGATTGACTCGAACCTGGCCAATTCCTCCGTCGCCGGTCTGGCATGGGGTTTCAAGGGCATCCTTGTGGGCGGAATCGACGGTGCCACTCTCCCGACCGATGGAGCAAACATCGACGGCAAGTCGGTTGTGGTCATCAGGGAACCCGACGCTGGAGCCATGCTTGCCAACTTTCGTGCCGGAGCGCCACTGGCCGAGCAGCAACTCCGTCTCCAGGTGCTGAACGGGAACGGTGTTATTGGAGCCGCCCGCGAGATGTCTCAAACCCTCGAGAGCAACGGTTTCAGTGTTGAATCGTTTGGTGATGCCGAAACCTCTGTATATGAAAAGACCGTCATCGTCGTCCCTGCTGGAAGCACCAATGGTGATCGGATACTCGCCGCAATCGGTTTTGGTGTAGTTCAAGTGGGAACCGTCGATAACGGCTATGACGCGGTGATAATCATCGGCGCTGATGCGTCCTGAGTGACACGACAAACCGCATAACATGAGGGATTCATGCACATTGCAATCATTGGCGCCGGCTACGTAGGGCTGGTTACCGCGGGTGGGTTGGCCAATCTAGGCCACACAGTTCGAGTGGGTGAGGTTGACGCCGATCGTGTAGCGGAACTCCAGCGTGGCGAAGTGCCGATCTACGAGCAGGGCTTGCCCGACCTCCTCAGCCGCGGTTCAGAGCGATCGCTGATCAGCTATCACGCTTCCAACCTCGACGCAGTCAGCGATGTTGATCTGGTATTCCTCTGTCTCCCCACTCCTGAAGGTGATAACGGCCGCGCCGACCTCCGCTTCATCGACTTGGTGATTGATGAGCTTGCAAATGAGGTTGGCGACGGAGTGTTGTTTGTCATCAAGTCCACGGTTCCTCCGGGGACGGCGGCGAGTTTGCGGAAACGACTTGCTGATCGGGGCAGTCGCGCCGGAGTAGTTTCCCATCCCGAATTCCTTCGTGAGGGGAAGGCGGTCGAGGACTTCATGGAGCCAGATCGAATTGTGATCGGCGCTTATGAAGACGCCGATGGCGATACGGTTGCCAGTCTGTACCGATCCCTCGAGGCCACCGTGGTACGCACCGACCCAACTTCGGCCGAGATGATCAAATACGCCTCCAACTCCTACCTGGCCGCTCGGCTCACATTCGTGAACACGTTGGCGAACGTTGCCGAAGCCGTCGGGGCGGATGTTCTGGACGTGCTCCAGGGGATGGGACTCGACCATCGGATCGGTCCTCATTTTCTGCAACCGGGACCCGGATATGGGGGGTCGTGTTTTCCCAAAGACACTGAAGCTCTCATAGCCGTTGCCGAGGACGCTGGATATCAGTTTGACTTGCTCCGTGCCGTTATCGAGGCTGACGAAGCCCAGCGTCTCCGTGTGGCCGAGAAGGTCCGCCATGCCGCCGGGGGAGGACTCCATGGTCGTCGGGTGGCGATGTGGGGAGTCGCCTTCAAGGCCGGCACGGATGATGTCCGCGCCTCGCCGGCCTTGCGAATTGCCTCGATTCTGCAGGGCGACGGTGCCGAGGTTGTTGCCTACGATCCGGAGGCGACAACCGATCAGTTCGAGATGTTCGATGATCCTGTTGAGGTGACCAGGGACGCCGACGTTCTTCTGATTGCGACGGAGTGGCCGGAGTTTCTCACCGTCAATCTCGATGAGGTTGCTACCGCGATGAAGGGCTACCGGGTGGTCGACGCACGCAACTTGCTCGATTCTGCTGCGGTTCGCGCCGCAGGGCTTGACTACTGGGGTCTGGGACGCCCCGGTGCCTGATTCGCTACCGGAAAAGATCCTCGTCCACAGGTCGAACCAGGTCGGATCCCCGCCCGTCTCCTCTAGGACCTTCATATCCTCTGATAAGTGCGGCAGGAACCCCGTCAGCCTTTCCCATGACAAGGTCGGCTGCAGCAGCCAACTCGTCGGCAATCGCTATCTCGGTCACGTCGAGCTCACGTCCCACCCAGTCTCGAGATCCGCGGAGATCGAGAATGGCGACAAGACCGGAAACACCAATTGCAATGTCAGTCAGGCCGCGACGCCACGGCCGACCGAACGTGTCGGAGATGATCACAGGAATGTCGGCTCCGAAGGCCTGTTGGACGCGCATACGAATGCGGTGAGCGGAGCGGTCGGGATCCTCCGGAAGAAGGATCATGGTGCCTGGCGCCGCATTGGACCGATCGACCCCAGCGTTGGCGCAGACAAAACCATGTTTCGTCTCAGCGATGATCAGGTCGCCACGTCGTCTGAGAATTGAGACCGATTCGTCCTCGACAAGACGACGTTTGAACTCCTCTTCATCACCGACGATCGTCCTGACTGCTCCTTCAGCCTTGGAGACGATCTTGTGGGTGACAACAAGTACGTCGCCAATCTTGGGGTTGAGTGGCGCGAGGGAGCTGATGAGGACAGAGGCGACGTCGTCTGCGCTGGAAACGTCGGGCACTCCGACAAGGGGATGCACTTCGAGGGTCACAATTCCACGATCTCTCGAGCCAATCGCTCAGCATGTTCTGGTTCTTTGATCTTGGTGTCGGTCGCTACCACTTCCACACCTTCGATCTTGCCAAGGTCATCGCGATCCGCGGAATCGATCACCAGCCGATTGGCGACATCTACATAGGCCTTGGCGACTCCCACATTTCCGGGTGGCAGTCCAAGCGAGGCCATTACCCGGTCGGCAGGACCCTTGACTGCCTTCCCGCCAATCAAGGGGCTTATCGCGGTCACATTCGGATGTGAGGCCACCGCATCACGGAGCTCTCCGATTGCGAGAATGGGCCATATGGATAGCGGCGGGTTCGAAGGGGCGATTACCACATGGTCCGCCTGTCGGATCGACTCGACAACCCCAGGAGCCGGTGTTGCCGAAGCTCCGCCTGAAAATCGAATGTCGTTCACGACGTCCTGGTTCTGACGGACGACGAAGTACTCCTGGAAACCAATCCAGGTTGCTTCGCCGATCATCACTTCGGTCCGGAGGCGATCATCAGAAGCGGGGAGGACGTTTGGTACCACCTCGAAGCTCGACGTCACTTCACGAGTCACTGTCGACAACGGTGCACCCTCAGCAAGCCGGTTGGTGCGAAACAAGTTGAGCGCCAAATCGAGATCACCCAGCATGAAGGTGTTATCCAATCCGAATCTTCCGAGTTCGGTGTTGACATTGAAGGTGTCGCCTGAACGACCCCAGCCCTCAGGTCCTTGTGCACGAGCGAGTGTGTAGGTGACAGTGTCCACGTCCGGTGAGATGTGAAGTCCGTGAATCTCTTCGTCATCCCCGACGTTCACCACTACGGTCAAATCGACCGTTGACAACCTTGCCAGGCCTACCGCCATCCGGGCACCACCGACTCCACCCGACAGTTCAACGACCTTCATTTCTCACCTTGATATTGCTCAGCGTCTCACACACGTTCACAATGTGATCCCGCATGACCGATGCCCTGACGCCGCGGAATGAAATTCCGCCTGCCGAACCTACGTCAACTGAAGAGCCAACAGACGCGCCCACAGTCAAGGTTCTCCTCACAATTGTAGAGGATTCCGACCTTGTTGCTGCCTTGGCGATTCTGGCAAGGCAAGTGTACGAGCCAACTCCCGAGGTGGTGGTGGTGGGCGAAATACCGGACACTCTCGAGGAGGAATTCGCTTCAGCGGCGACTCTCGAAGAGGCCATCGCCGACCACGGGGATGAATTCGATTATTACTGGATTCTTCATTCAGACGCCCGTCCCCGGCCCGATGCGCTACGCGCACTTGTCGCTGAAGTGGAGCGCAATGATGCGTCTCTAGGGGGCTCGAAGCTGCTGGTCGCAGGGAGTCATGAAGAGCTCGAGTCGGTAGGCAGCGCCACCGACGTATTCGGCGAGCCGTATAGCGGCCTCGACGAAGGAGAGATCGACCTCCAGCAGTATGACGTGGTCCGTGAGGTGGCGTTCGTCCGCTCTGCCTCAATGTTGGTGCGACGCGATCTCGCACAGGGGTTGGGAGGTCTCGATCCGCTCCTGCCTCCAATTGCAGCCGGTCTCGACTTTTCGCAGAGAACAAGACTTGCCGGTGGTCGTGTCGTCAGCGTCCCCTCTTCGGAGGTATATCACCAGGGGCGATGCAATCAGAGAGGTCGGGGCTGGAGAGAACAGGCCGGTCGACTGAGAGCAATGCTCACTGCCTACAGCCCCTTGACACTCCTGTGGCTCATCCCTTACGACTTAGTGGTATCGGTGTTGGACTCTTTGGCAAGCCTTCTTTTGCTCAGATGGCGTCCGGCAGTCCGTCATCTCTTCAGTTTTGGATGGAATTTATTTCACCTCCCGAGCACTTTCGGGCAACGTCGTCGATTCAGGTCTGTGCGAATCGCCGGTGACGAGGAGCTCTTTCGTTTCCAATCCAAGGGTTCCGTCCGTCTTCGCGAGGTCGGCACGGAGGTCAGTGGTCGGGTCCTTTCGATGTTTGACGATGATCAAGCTCTGGCCAGAGGTAGCCGCAGGGTGTGGGCATCTCCTGGCATTTGGGGTGCCGTCGCCGCGATGATCGTTGTGGCATTCGGTGTACGGACCCTCGTGTTCTCTGGCGTGCCAAACATCGGTTTCAATTTTCCGTTCGAAGCACCGTCGGTAGCGTTTGACCGTTGGCTGGCTGGCTGGAATCAATCGGGCCTCGGCTCGCCGGCGACCGTTCATCCGTCGATCGGGCTGACAGGTCTGTTTTCGTGGATCTGGTTCGGAGCTGAGGGAGCAGCTCGAACTGTCATGACCGTCTTGTTCGGGATGCTTGCCGTCGTCGGTGTCGGCCGTCT
>CAXMOW010000043.1:0-13304 GCA_964195235.1 uncultured Acidimicrobiia bacterium
TGAGGGCCCTGGCGCTTTTTGATTGCTCACGTGACGCACGTCACCTTCGATTGCTCTCCGGGTATGCGTCACAATTCATGAATGCTCCATCTCCCACCCTTACGAGGGAAATGGGCATTACTGGCTTTTGGCACATTGTTCAGTTGTCAAGGAGCCCACCGTTCGACAAAAGTCGAACAGCTCGGCAGTTTCGTTACCGAAGCTGCAACGTGACCGCTAGGTCACGCCTCCACACCTGAAATGTCAGTGTCAGGCGGGCCGACGATGATACCGCGACCCCGATACAGAAAACAATTCCGGCCAGGCGCGAAACAGCGCCTTGCCGATGGCGGGTTGCCCGACACCTGTGTTTCGGACAACCGGAATAGTACCGATCTCCGGTGCCTACGCAAGTCAGTCGCTCAGGCGGGCGAACCTTCTCTTTCCCACATTGATCACCTTGCCCACCACGTCCGATCGCGTGGCCTCCTGAGACTCAATGGTCACACCGTCGAGCCTCACGGCACCCTGGGCCAGCATCCTTCTCGCTTCTGCCCCGGACATCCCGAAGGCGTCACGTATCAATGCGGGCATATTGACGGGATCATCGACCGGAACCCGGTGCTCAGCCATTTCATCTGGGACGCCACCCCGTTTGAAGATCGCATCGAACCCTTGTTCTGCTTCTTCGGCCTTCGTTGCACCCCAGTAGATCTCCACGACAGATCGGGCGAGCTGACGTTTCACGTCGTTGGGATGCAACTCGCCGCGAGCAAGACCTGATTCAATCTCCGACACTTTCGAGTTGTCGTAGTCGGCGGCGAGCCGGAACCATTCGGGCATCGCCCCATCGGGAATGCTCATCGTTTTTCCGAACATGTCACCGGGATCGTCTTCGACTCCGATGTAGTTGCCAAGCGATTGCGACATCTTCTGCGAACCGTCGGTGCCCACGAGAAGCGGCATGGTGAGAGCGACCTGTGGCGCCTGTCCGTAACGCTCCTGGACAACACGTCCCATCATCAGATTCCAGAGCTGGTCCGATCCTCCGAGTTCCACATCAGCGTTTACTGCCACCGAGTCGTAACCCTGAAGCAGCGGATAGAGAAACTCCATGACTGAAATCGGAGTGCCTGACTCGTAGCGATTGGCGAAATCGGATCGTTCCAACATCTGGGCGACAGTGGCTGAACTGGTCAGTTCGAGTAGGCCATACATGTCGAGCGAGGCGAGCCACTCGGAGTTCCGACGAATCTCGAGGTTGTCTTCGAGCAATACCTGGCCGAATTGGCCGAGAACGTCGTCGGCAAACTCGTTGACCTCGTCGGCACTGAGACGTTTCCGCTGTGAGCCCCTTTCTGAAGGGTCACCAACCTGGGCCGTGAAATCGCCAACGATCAGTACCGCGATATGTCCGAGATCCTGAAACTGACGAAGTTTGCGTAAGACAACGGCCCAGCCGAGAGTGACTGCGGGTGCCGTCGGATCGAGCCCCAACTTGACGCGGAGCGGCTTGCCGGTTTCCAATTTGGTGGCGAATTCGGCCTCGGGAACTACTTTGTCGACATGTCGGAGCAGATGTTCGAGTTGGGGGACACTCATCGTCGACGAGGGTAAACCGTGGACCTCAGTCTTCGCTACGTCTACGCGGTGACCTGCGTCACCGCCACAAATCGCCACGGACGGTCTTTTGCTTTGGAGATCCCGATACGTGGTGTCGCCATGACGAAGTCGGGTGTCGGCCCTGCCTCCAAACGCACTGGTGAGGCTGGATCAAGCATGTAGATCCCATTGTGCGCAATGGTGATACCCAGAGCCTCACATACCTTCCCCGGCCCATTTGTGAGTTCATCGGAGCGTTTGCGTCGCTGTCTCACAATGCCTTCACCGTCGATGATGTCGCCACCCCTAATCAGAATTCCCCATCCAATGCCTGCCGGACCGGCGGCGCTGTTGGCGCAAGTGTGCACGCCATAAGACCGGTAGCAGTACAGCGTCCCAGCACGCTCGAACATTGAACCGTTACGTTGAGTGCGTCCTCGAAAGGCGTGGGAAGCCGAGTCCTCAGCGCCTTTGTATGCCTCTACTTCGTTGATCTGAATGCGCACCAGGCGGTCTTGGATCTCGGAAACCAGGTAGCTGCCCAGTAGCCGCGGTGCTGCTTCCTCTGGGGCACCAACCAACAGATCGCCAAGCTCGGCGGACTCCATCACACGCCGCGCAGCTCGGCTCCGATCGCGGCCGCAGCCTCGATCATGGCCTTGCGGACGGGTGCGACTTCCTCGTTGCTGAGCGTCCGATCTGACGCCCGCAAGCGGTACCGAATCGCCAACGCCTTGCGCCCCTCCCCTACCCCCTTGAACTCGTCGAACACGCGAGCACTCTCCACAAGCTGAGTGGCAGCCGAAGTTGTGACCGCCACAAGGTCGGAGACAGGTGTGTCAACCGCGACGAGGAATGACAAATCGAAGTCGACAAATGGGAACACTGATGGAGCGTGAGCTAGCACAGCGTCAACAGGAGATAAGAGCGGAGGTAGGTCGAGTTCGGCTACGGCAACACGTCCATCGAGTTCAAAAGCTCTAGCCGCGCTGGGTGCGAGCTCCCCTACGAAGCCAATTGCCACTCCGTCGACTGTAACGGCCGCAGTGCGTCCGGGGTGATATCCCGGCGGGGATGCAGAAACTACCGACACGTCGTCAAGACCAAGGACATCAGCCAGCCGACGCCACAGCGCAAGCGACACCGAGCCGTCGATCTCCGTGGAAGGACCCTCGAGACCAGCTAATCCAGTTGTCCCGATTCCAGCCCATGCCAAACGATCGATCTGCTCGGGAAGCCGCGGGTCGTCAGTAGCTGGGATCGCTCTGAACACCCGACCGACCTCGAAGAGCGCCACCGATGACGCTCCGTGGGAGATGTTGTACCGAAGAGAGTTGAGCAAACCGGGAAGCATGGTGGGTCGAAGCTTGCTCTCCTCATCACGGAGTGGATTCTTGATGGTTAGTAGGTCACCACCGTCGATTGTCATGCCGAGCTTGGCGAGATCCTCAACACCGACGAAAGGCAGATTGATCGCCTGATCCCATCCGAGAGCGCTGAGTGTCTCGTTGATCCGGCGTTGCCGTTTCTGCTCCACGGTGAGTCCGCCTCTCGGTCCGGTCGGCAGTGTCGCCTCGAACTTGTCGAACCCGTGGATTCGAGCAACCTCCTCGATTAGGTCCGCTGGCCGGAATACGTCAGGGCGATAGGTGGGGACCGTCACCGTCATCGGATCAGCACCGTCGACCTTCATACCGAGACGTTGGAGGATGTCAGTGACGTGTTCCACCGTGAAACCGGGACCAAGCTGACGCTCGACTTCGTGAATGGTGAGCTGCACGACGGACGGGTCGATGCGGATCGCGATTTCGTCGACGGCACCATCGAGGACATCCCCACCGGTGAGGAGACTCACCATGGCACTTGCCCTTTGGTTGGCGATATCGGCCAGGTTGGAATCAACTCCACGCTCGAATCTCGTGGCGGCCTCTGAACGCAGTTCGTGACGTCGCCACATGTTCATGATCGTTGGCGGGTCCCAGGAGGCAGCTTCCATCAAGACGCGGGTTGTATCAAGGGACACTTCGCTTCTGGCTCCGCCCATCGTCCCCGACATCGAGGTCGGACCTTCGTCGTCATAGATGATGAGGTCGTCAGGACTCAGGCTTCGCTTCTCACCATCGAGAGTGACCAAGGTCTCGCCTGCGACGGCCCGTCTCACCACCAAGTTGTTCCCTGCGATTGTGTCGGCATCGAAGGCATGCAACGGATGACCCAACTCGAACATCACGTAGTTGGTCACATCGACCACGTTGGAGATCGACCTAACGCCGACTTTGTGGAGCCGGTGGCGAATCCTGAAGGGGGATGTCGCGATTGTGACGTCCCTGATCTCGCGTGCCGTGAAACGGCGACAACCCGTGGCATCCGCGATCTCGACTGTGATCGGAGTCTCGCCGACAACTGATGTCATCTCCAACGGGGGCACGTGGTGCTCAATCCCGAAATACGCACCTAAGTCGCGTGCCACGCCGACCATCGAGAGAGCGTCTGGGCGGTTTGGAGTCACATCCAGATCGAATACGTAGTCAGGGACTTCGATGACATCTGCGAAAACCGACCCAATCTGTAGATTCTCGTCGAGTACCAGGATCCCGTCTTGATCGGCGCCAATATTGAGCTCGCGTTCCGAACAGATCATCCCGTTGGATTCGACGCCACGAATCGTGCGCTGTCCGATTTCGAAGTCTCCCGGCAGGACGGCCCCCGGTTTGGCAACGGCCACGATCGCGCCCTCTTCGAAGTTCCAGGCGCCACAGATGATTTGCTCTGGGCCCGAACCGCTATCAACCAGGCAAACTCGTATCTTGTCTGCATCTGGATGGGGGCGGATTTCCACTACTCGACCGACGTACACCCCAGACCAGTCGACCTTGTGCTCCTCGATTCCCTCGACGGTGAGACCAAGCATGTCGAATGCAAAAGAAAGCTCGTCGAGATCCGATGTTGGAAGATCGATGAACTCCTGCAGCCATCTGAGTGGGACTTTCACTAGAACTGCCTCAGGAAGCGGATGTCGTTTTCAATGAAGTGTTTCATCGAGTCAATACCGTGGCGAACCATCGCCAAACGCTCCGGGCCCATGCCAAACGCGAATCCGGTCACTTCTGAGGGGTCATAACCGACCGCTTCGAGGACATTTGGGTCAACCATTCCGCACCCGAGGAGTTCGAGCCAACCTGCACCTCCACAAACACGGCATCCGGGCTCGCCGCCATCGCAGGCGAAACATGAGACATCCAATTCGGCACTGGGCTCGGTGAACGGGAAGAAATGTGGCCGAAGCCGAACTTCGCTCTGCGGTCCAAAAAACTCCTTGGCGAAGTGGAGCAGAGTTCCTTTCAGATCGCCGAACGTGATGTTCTTGTCGACGGCAAGACCTTCAATCTGGTGGAACACAGGGAGGTGTGTTGCATCGATCGTGTCTTTCCTATAAGTGCGACCGGGAACGACGATGTAGACCGGCGGGTCGTGCTCCTCCATCCATCTGGCCTGCACCGGCGAGGTGTGGGTCCGAAGCAGGACCTCATCTTCGGGGTCTCCCCAGTCGAGGTACATGGTGTCGGACTCCCATCGCGAAGGATGGGTTGGAGGCGTGTTGAGGGCGTCAAAGTTGTACCAAGCCAGTTCGGCTTCTGGACCAGACGCCACCTGATATCCCAGGCCAATGAAGATGTCGACCACTTCATCAATCGTCTGTTGGACGAGATGCAAAGAACCAGCGGGAAACGTCACAGACTCGAGAGTGACGTCGATAGCTTCGACTCGGAGGCGCTCTGTCTCTTCAATCAACTCCAGCTGTCGACGACGAGATCCGACTATTTCACCAATACGCTCGGTCGCTTCATTGAGCTTCGCACCGACCTTCGGCCGATCACCATGATCCAGTTTCCCCATTGACTGACGAACGACTCCCACGGGCGAGTCTTTGCCAAGTAGGGAAACCTTGACCGCTTCCAACTCAGCCAGCGTGGATGTTTCGTCGACAGCGGAAGGCGCTGCACCTATTGCGTCGTCGAGGGCTGAAATCGGATCCATTGTTGGCGGCAGGTTAGACCTGGCCAGGCTCGTTTCTTTCTCGTTTGGAAAGCTCATGGACGACGATGCCGGCAGCTACCCCGACGTTGAGACTTTCTGTGGGTCCAGGTGTCGGGATAGTGACCTGATACCGGGCGCCGGCGACGACATCCATGGGCAACCCGGCGGCCTCTTCTCCAATGAGCACAGCGACGCGATCGTCAGCGACGTCGCAAATAGCTGTGCCGCCCTTGACCACTGTCGCCACCAGCGGCAGCTCAGGGAGATCGTCCAGACGAACGATCGGCGTTTGAAACTGGCCCCCAGCGCCGGCCCGTAGCACCTTGGGTGACCAGGGGTCGGCGGACCCTCGGGTGTATCCGAAGGCCCACTCGTATGAGGCCGCGGTCCTTATCAATGTTCCAACGTTCCCCGGGTCGGAGACGCCATATGCAACGAGCATGTCGCGATCCCCTATGTCCATCGGTTCGGGGATCTCGATGACCGCAACCGGACCTTTCGGGCTCTCCGTGCCTGCAAGACGTCGCAAGGCCCGATCGTCGATCAGAAAAGCACCGGAAGGTGAATCTTCGCTGGGGGTTGCAAACACCGTCTTGACCGTGACCCCCGCCGCCAGGGCATCGCTGAGCAGTTTGGGGCCTTCCAGGAGCGTTTCACCACGTTCGCGTCGTGCCTTTGCGCGATGAAGCCGGGCCGCATCCACCACGAGTTTGTTACGGTGATTGCGGACCGGCTCCATTGCTTCGAGCGATCTCATTGCTCGCAGCGACTCGATTGATCAACCCGGCTTTGTTACCTCAACAAGTTGGGCGAATGAGTCTGGGTCGTTGACCGCCAGGTCAGCGAGCATCTTGCGGTCAACTTCGATCTCTGCGGTTTTTAGCCCAGCGATGAATTGGCTGTAGGTGGTTCCATTCTGACGAGCGGCAGCGTTGATCCGAGAAATCCACAATTTGCGAAACTCACCCTTGCGGGCACGTCGGTCGCGGTAGGCGTCCGACATCGCATGCATCACCTGCTCGTTGGCAGCGCGATAGCGCCGGCTTCGGGCGCCTTTGTATCCCTTGGCCCTGTCCAGAACCTTCTTGTGTGACTTCTTTGCGTGAACCGCGCGTTTTACACGAGCCATATCAAACCTCCTGGATCAGCGACCGAGCTGCTTTTTGATGACCTTGGCGTCGCCTGGGGCCATCTCTACCTCACCTTTGCGGCGTCGATAGGTGCTTTTGCCTTTGGCGAGTTTCAGATGCCCACGGCCTGCCTGACGGCGCATGTACTTGCCGGTGCCAGTCACCTTGATTCGCTTCTTCGCACCGCTGTGTGTCTTCATCTTTGGCACAGCTGTCTCCTATTCGTCGGGCTGTTGATCGTTGGGACTGGGCTTTGGGGTTTTCGTCCGCCTGAGAGGCGCCAGCACCATGGTCATCGACCCACCTTCGACTTTCGGGTTCTGCTCGACAGTCCCGAATTCGGCCACTTCGGTAGCAAGTCGATTCATGAGATCTCTCCCAAATTCCGGGCGTTCACGCTCGCGTCCCCTGAATCGTATGGTGACTTTGACCTTGTCGTAGCCCGCCAAGAAATCCTGGGTTTTGCGTTTAGTGATGTCGAAGTCATGTTCGCCGATCCGAACCCTCATGCGGAGCTCCTTGATCGTGGTGCGGGTCTGCTTCTTGCGTGCCTCACGTTGCTTGACGGACTGTTCGTACTTGTAACGGCCGTAGTCCATCAGCCTGCACACGGGGGGTTTTGCGTTCGGAGCAACCTCTACCAGATCGAGGTCAAGCTGCTCTGCCAGCCAAATCGCCTCATTGATCTTCTTGACTCCAATCTGCTCCCCGTCTGGGGCCACCACACGGACCTCTTTGGCCCTGATGGCTCCGTTCACACGCAATTCGCTGATGCCGATACCTCCTGTAGGTCGCAATTAAAAAGCAGCAGGCGAAAACCTGCTGCGGTAACAAACACCGGCGCATTTGATGCTCCGGTTTCATGGTGGACCACGACTCGCGATCGCTTGGGCCGGTTAGGCCCGGATCTACGGCCGGGTGGGGAAGCAGCAGCCTCCGCTCTTGCTATCTGTTGTAGTGGTAAGGATACCAGCGGGACGGAATCAGCCACTATTGGGAGGCTCAGGATTGAGCCAAATCCCGCAGCGCATTAGCCATCAAAACGACGGCGTCGACCGTTTCGGCACCCTTGTTGGCTTCGCCGGCCTCGGATCTCTCCATGGCATGCTCGAATTCGCGGACTGCGAGAATCGAGTTGCCAATGGGAACCCCAGTGTCGAGAGCGACCCGGTTCACGCCAGCGTTCGACTCACGAACGACAATGTCATAGTGATCGGTCTCACCCTTGACGATGGTGCCAATGGCAACCACGCCGTCACATCCCTTTTCGGCCAAAGCAAGAACACCCAATGGCAGCTCGAGAGCGCCAGGCACACGCAGGACAGTCACCTTGGACACGCCAAGTTCGGAACATCTGGAAGTCGCGCTCTCAAACAGTCGGTCGGTGATCGTCTGATTCCAAGAAGCGACCGCGATTCCAATGTGAAGATCCGATCCTTCGAGGCTTCCCTCGATCACGCGGAGTCGAGCTCGTGGCCGAGTCGCAGCGCCTTGGTACTCAAGTAACCCCGGTTTTCGTCGTTTGCCTCTACTGAAAGCGGCACCTGTTCCAATATCGACAGACCGTAGCCCTCTATCGCCGCTCGCTTAGTTGGGTTGTTGGTCATGAGGCGCATGGATCGGACTCCGAGGTCGTAGAGGATCTGGGCTCCTACTCCGTAGTCCCTCGAGTCAACGGGCAATCCGAGATTCACATTGGCATCGACTGTATCGAGACCTTCATCTTGGAGACGATATGCGGCCAGCTTGTGCAAGAGTCCGATGCCACGACCCTCGTGCCCGCGGATATACAGGACCACACCCCGACCCTCTTCACCGACGCGCGCCAGCGCCGCATCCAGCTGTTGGCCACAGTCACAACGAAGGCTCCCGAAGACATCCCCGGTGAGACATTCGGAGTGGACTCGGGTGAGAACCCCTTCGCCGTCGCCGAGATCGCCCATGACCAAAGCCATGTGCTGACGGTCGTCGACCAGAGACCGATATCCCACGGCGCTGAAGGTGCCGTAATCGGTTGGGACCCTTGCCTCTACCACCCGCTCCACAAGCTTTTCGCTCAGGCGTCGATAAGCGATGAGGTCGGCAATCGTCCCCATCAAAAGCCCATGTTCTGCCGCAAAAACCATGAGCTCGGGCAGTTTGGCCACAGATCCGTCGTCGTTCATGATCTCTGCCAGCACGCCCGCCGGGTATCGACCCGCCAGCTCCGACAGATCGACTGCGGCCTCGGTATGACCGGCTCGCCGCAACACTCCGCCCGGCTCATAACGAAGTGGGTACATATGCCCAGGGCGCAAAAGATCTTCGGGTTTGGTCTCAGGGTCCACCACAGCCTCGATGGTGCGACAACGATCAGCCGAGGAGATCCCTGTGCTTGTGCCTTCGGCTGCGTCGATAGAGACGGTGAACGCCGTCCGTCGCACGTCTGTGTTCTTCGCCACCATCATCGGCAATTCCAGCTCATCGAGCCTTTCCCCGACGATCGGAAGACAGATGATTCCGCTGGTGTGGCGGAGCATGAAACCGATTTTCTGGGGCGTAGCCGCGTCGGCGGCGAGGATCAGATCGCCTTCGTTCTCACGATCCTCGTCATCGACCATGATGACAAGCTCTCCGCGTCCGACGGCTTCGATGATGTCTTCGATTGGTGCAAATGTCACTTGCGGGCTTCCAGAAGTCGTTCGACGTATTTTGCCAATACGTCCACCTCAAGGTTTACGACATCTCCTGGCTTGCGCAAACCGAGCGTCGTCACCTCGAGCGTATGTGGAATGAGTGCAACGCTGAATGACCCATCGGTTAATCCCGCAACTGTGAGGCTCACACCGTCCACTGTTATCGAGCCCTTTTCGATAATGAACGACAACACCTCTTTTGGAGGGGTAATGGTGAGCACTGTCCCCAGGTCGTCATTCGACAGCTGGGTAATGGTTCCAACGCCATCGATGTGCCCTTGCACGATGTGACCATCGAACCTTCCGGTTGCTGGCATCGGTCTCTCGATGTTCACTCTGGCTCCATCAAGGAGACGTCCAATGTTGGTGCGATCGAGAGTCTCAGGGATCACGTCGACGGTGAATTCTGTGTCAGTCACAGTGACCGCCGTAAGACAGACTCCATTGACCGCTATTGATGCCCCAATTGGGATTTCGCCCAGATCGGAACCTGAAAGTCTGAGAGTGAGATGTGTTTCGTGACTCTCAGCAGAAATCACGGTCCCCACCTGCTCGACAATTCCAGTGAACATGCCTATTTCTTTTCGAAAGTGATCAAGACGTCACCGCCAACGTTACGCACGGTGTCAATCGACACCACATCGGCATCGGCAATGCTGGCGAACGTTCCAAGGAGCGGAGGCTTGCCTACTCCCCCTCCGATCTTCGAACCGACCCACACCACCCCCTTGGCCACCACATCTGCTGCCCACCAGCTCGCCGCCAGAGTCGGGCCGCCCTCCAAGAGAACCTCCAGGAGACCACGATCAGCCAGAGCCTGACAGCTCTCGACTGGATCGGGCTTTCCGTCTTCTCCCCCGACGACAACAAGCTCACCACGAGGAATCTGGCGTGGTGATGCCGACACAACGATCGGATCACGATCCCACAACTGTCTGTCCTCCGGAAGAGACCCGACGCCCGCAACTACGACCGGCGTGGGTTGAGGCCAATCCCTGAAAGCTGGCGCTCTCGCAGTCAACAAAGGGTCATCCTGTCGGAGCGTCCCTGCCCCAATCACAATGGCGTCCGAATGGGCTCGAATCTCATGGGCTTCCTGTCGAGCATCATCAGATGTGATCCACTGCGACGAACCGTCCTCGGCAGCCACCGCGCCATCAAGTGTCATTGCCCATTTGATCGTGACGAGAGGCAGACCCGTCTCCCTGTGATGGAAATAGGCGGGGTCGACCCTGCGGGCACCCTCGCTGTCATCGAGGACCACCACGTCTATCCCGAGTTCTCGGAGGTGATCAATCCCCTGACCAGATACTTGCGAGTCGGGATCCACTATCGCCACCACGACGCGGCCAACCTTCGCTTCGACAAGGGCATCGGTGCATGGTCGGGTGATCCCATGGTGGTCACACGGTTCGAGAGACACATAAACCGTGCTGCCCTTCGCTGCAGCCCCCGCTCGGCTGAGGGCGACTACTTCCGCATGGTCGTGGCCTGGTCCTGCGTGATTCCCCTCGCCGACCACTTCCCCCGAAGTGTTGACGACAACTGCGCCAACACGAGGGTTGGGGTGTGTCGGGAACGAACCTTGCGCCAGTTCGAAGGCGCGCAGCATGTGGCGGTCAGCGACCACCTATGCCGTGCGGCGATCGATGCGGTAGGTGGAGCCTGGCTGCTTCTTCGCGAACTCTTTCATCTCCACCGCAATCGCCGACGCCTCCCATTGCGTGCCAATCTCGCGCACGTCGGTAGACGCTACACCCAGCGAGAGAGACACGACAGGGAAGGCGTAACGTTCCCCGCGTCTGTCGATGACCTCGATGTACCCCCGAAGAGCGTCAGCGGTGTCGTAGAGGTCGAGGATGCCGTCGTCGAAACGCTCAATGACCTCTTTGGCGAAGGATTCGGACACCTCTGGCGGAATGATCGCCACGAAGTCGTCGCCCCCGATGTGACCCACGAACGCGTTCTGGATCCCCAGGTTCTCAGCTGCGACATGAAAACACTTGGCGCAAAAACGAATGACCTCGTCGCCCCGCATGAATCCGTAGTGATCGTTGAAAGCCTTGAAATTGTCGAGATCGCCGTGGACGAGCGCGAAATCCTTTTCGGAGCTGATGCACAGCTCGATCTCGGCGGTGATCTTGAAGTTCCCGGGAAGCCCGGTGAGCGGTGAGAGATCACGTGCGGCCTGGGTTCGACGGAGAACGGAGCGGACACGCGCGGCCAATTCAGTGATGTCGAAGGGCTTTGTGATGTAGTCGTCGGCTCCCAATTCCAGACCACGGACCCGATCTTCGGGGAGGCCACGAGCTGTGAGCAAGATGATCGGAATGTTGGCAGTAGATGCCTGGCTGCGAAGACGGTGCAGCGCGGTGAGTCCGTCCATGCGCGGCATCATGATGTCCAAGACGATCACATCCGGTGGGTTAGCCGTGGCTGTTTGCAGAGCATCCTCTCCGTCAATCGCGGTATCCACGTCGAAGCCATCAAGCTCGAAGTTGATCTTGACGACTGTCAGGATGTCCGGGTCATCGTCTGCTACGAGGACGCGTTCACTCATTTCCTGGTTGCTGCCCTTCTCATCATTTCTACCGCCTTTGGAGGATCATCAGCCCTGAAAACAGCAGACCCAGTCACAAGAACCGAAGCGCCGGCATTGGTCGCCGTACCTGCGTTTTCAGGAGTAATACCCCCGTCCACCTGAATATCGGTTGCCAACCCCCGGTTCTCAACCCATTCTCTTGCTGCCTCGACCTTAGGGAGTACTTCGGGCATGAAAGTCTGCCCACCAAACCCAGGTTCCACCGACATCACAACGACGACGTCGCATATCTCCAAGAACGGGGCAATGCTCTCGAACGGAGTCGCTGGGTTGAGCGCCAAGCCGAAGCTGAGACCGTTGGACCGCGCCTTTTCCGCCGCCCGGGTTGGGTCAGGAATCGCTTCGATGTGCATTGTGACCAGGTCGACACCCGCCGTTGCCAACTCCGAGACGTATGCGTCCGGATTAGTAGTCATTATGTGACAATCGAAATAGAGGCTGGTCCCGCCTCGGATACTCTGGATCACAGGGATGCCAAACGAGACGTTGGGGACGAAATGCCCATCCATGACGTCGAGGTGTAGCCAGTCGACGTGATCCTCAATTCGGGCGATTTCTTCGCTGAGCTTTGAGAAGTCGGCAGCCAACAGCGACGCCGCAATCTTTACGTCCATGGAAGCGCTGCCAAGAAGGACGTGACGTTCACCTCGGCGAGTGTATGACCAGGACCTGCCTTGCCAGGGTTTCTAGCTCGTCCCTACCCGACACGACCAGCATCGACTCGACGTCCTCTCGCCCAATCAGCTCCCGACTGCGGATTCTTGCCGGGAGGCTGAAGTGATACGACCTCAACGGTCCCTCCCTTGACCCCAATGACAACTGAACCGCCTACTACGGCCCATGAACCGGCTGTCATTTGATGACTGCTGATCTTGACTTGCAGGATTTTGTGGGGGCTGTCATCGATTCCAATGGTTGCACCAGGCTTGGGCGAGAGCGATCGGACGTGGTTGAGGAACACCTCCGGGGTCGTATCGACGTTGAGGGCCCGGTCTTCTGAAGTGATCTTGGCCGCGTAAGTCATTCCATCGTCGGATTGTTCAACGGCCCGCAGCGACCCTTTCAAGTACTTGGGGAGCGAATCGATCAGGAGACGGGCCCCCATATTGGCCAACCGCTCGGTGAGAGCACCGAGGTCGTCGTCTGGATCAATGTCCAATGCTTGGGCCGTCAAGACAGGCCCCGTGTCTAGACTTTCGTCGAGCTGGATGCTCGTGACACCGGTCATTGTGTCACCCTGCATCAACGCTCTGCCCACCGGGGCTGCACCACGCCATC
>CAXMOW010000044.1:0-13119 GCA_964195235.1 uncultured Acidimicrobiia bacterium
ATCAGGGTCATGGTTGTACTCGGAGCAGATACACACAAGCGGAACCACACAGTGGTTGCTATCGACGAGGCCGGAGTCGAGATCGGTTCGACAACGGTGGAGGAGTCAACGTGCGCAAAGAGGTCCTTGAGGACGAGTTTCTCCGATTCCTTAGCTCGTTGAACACAAGACCAGAGGTCCTAGATCTCACTTTCGCCATTGTGCGAGATGCCTGGAGCGAGCGAGTTCAGGCAGCGTCAGAAGCAAGACAACATATCCTACGTCGTATGTCCGATCTAGAGGCCCAAAAGCAGAAGCTTCTGGAGGCCTTTGTCTACGACAACCGAGTTGACCAAGACACATACGACTCTGAGAAGCACCGCGTCGAGGAAATACTGCGTGATCTCACCAAACGACTCAACGAACACGACTTTGTTCCTGACGACATCCAAGGCCCGCTTGACCACGCAGCGGCCCTCATGGCTGACCTAGCTGGCTATTGGAACCACCTGAATCACACTGACAAGCCAGGCTTTGTGCGAGCCATGTTTCCCGCGGGCCTGTGGTTCACCGGCGAATCTATTGGAACCACCGAACTGCCATGGATTCTCTTGCCATCTCGGCATATCGGGGAAGCAAAGGAAGGTTTGGCAGTCCCGACCGGGTTCGAACCGGCGTTTCCGGCTTGAAAGGCCGGCGTCCTAGACCACTGGACGACGGGACCATGAACTATCAAATGGTACGCCTCTGGACAGGGTCAGCCCAACTCTTCACGCGCGCTTTCGATGCGAGCCAACGTGGGAATACGACCCAATGCTGCCAACGACTCGAACAACGGTGGGCTCACAGACGAACCGGTAACAGCAATCCGAAGCGGCTGGAAAGTCTTCCCCACACCAATTCCCAGCCTCTCAGGAAGGGCGCGAAGGGCCGTCTCGATCGACTCCGTGTTCCACTGCTGCACGCCGGTCAGAACTGCCAAACCGGCGTCGAGGACATCGTCGACGCCGTCTTTAGTCATCACCTTGTTCCACGATTTCTCGTCATAAGTATCGATGTCGTTGAACAGGAAGACCACCTGTTCTCCCGCTTCAGGTAACAGCTTGGTGCGTTCTTGGACCAGCGCGGAGATCTCCTTGAATCGCTCCCACTGATCATTCGACAGTGTTCGGCCGACCGCTGCGTCGACGTGAGGTCTCACCAGTTCGTTGAACTCGCCCGACTCCATCGCTCTGATGTATTCACCATTCATCCAGGACAGCTTCTCGGGGTCGAAAGCAGCCGGGTTCTTGTTGACATCCCCGAGGTCAAAGGCCGCCACGGCCCGTTCCCGAGTGAAGACAGTGGTCTCGGCGTCAGGCGACCATCCGAGAATGGCCAAGTAGTTGAAGACTGCGTCCGAGAGGAATCCCTGATCCCGGTATTCGCTCAAGGCGGTCGCCCCGTGACGTTTGGAGAGCTTCTTTCCATCCATTCCAAAGAGCAGCGGAAGGTGGGCATATGTGGGCTCTTGATGGCCCATGGCCCTTGTCAAAAGGATGTGTTTTGGTGTGGATGGGAGAAGGTCCTCACCCCGGGCGACATGGCTGATCGCGTAGTCAATGTCGTCAACTGTGGAAGCCAAATGATAGGTGGGCGTGCCGTTGCTTCTCAGCATCACGAAGTCGTCGAGGTCCTGAGGCTCGAAGCTCACCCTGCCCCGCACCATGTCGTCAAAAACCACAGGAGCGCCCTGGGGTATTGAAAGTCGGATAACTCCAGAATCGGCAACTTCGTCGGGACGTCGGATGTAGTGGCCTGGGTGTTTCCCCTCTTTCTGGGCTCTTTGGCGTAGGGACTCCAGTTCTTCAGTTGACCGCTCGTCGTAATAGGCGGCGCCGGCCTCAACGAGCGAGGTCGCCACCTCCTGATAGCGGTCCAGTCGATCGGACTGACGGTACGTGCCGTGTGGACCACCGACACCGATCCCCTCGTCCCAATCGAGACCAAGCCAGCGGAGGGAATCGAGTATCTCGTCCTCAAACTCCTGAGTCGACCGTTCTCGATCAGTGTCGTCTACGCGGAGGATGAATGTTCCCCCGGTGTGACGCGCATACAGCCAGTTGAATAACGCCGATCGGGCCGTCCCGACGTGGAGAGTCCCAGTCGGGGACGGAGCCATCCGAACTCGGACGCTCATGGAGCGGCAACCCGGTTGACCAGCGAGCCGATGCCGTCGATTTCGATCTCCATCACGTCGCCGGGCTTTACCGGACCAACACCAGAAGGTGTCCCCGTGAGGATCACGTCTCCCGGCAAGAGAGTGGTGAATGCGGTTATGTACTCCAGGACTTCGGCCACTCCGAACACCATGTCAGACGTAAACCCGGCCTGACGTACTTCATCATTGACTTTGGCGATCACCGCAAGCCGCTCCAAGGGATCCAACTCGGTCTCTATCGCCGGGCCCAAAGGACAGAACGTGTCGAATCCCTTGGCTCTCGTCCACTGCCCATCGCTCCGCTGCAGGTCACGTGCGGTGACGTCATTGGCCGCTGTGTACCCGAAGATGTATTGAGAAGCATCCTCGGCCTTGATGTTTCGCGCTGGACGGCTGATAACAACCGCCAGCTCCGCCTCGTGATGAACTTCCTTGCTCTGCGGCGGGTAAATCACCGGCTGATTCTGTCCGATGACTGAGGTCGCCGGCTTCATGAAGATCATGGGTTGGTCGGGCAGACCGTCTCCCATTTCCTCGGCGTGGTCTTCATAATTCTTACCCACACAGAGCACCTTTGTGGGCAGCACCGGGGCGAGGAGTTTGACGTTTGCCCACGGAACGACATTTTCGGTGGGTTCCCAAGCCACAAACGGCGAACCCCTGTAGACCTGGACGCCTTCGGCATCGGCGACACCGTAGGCGATGTCGTCTCCAGCCTTGATTCGAACGATTTTCATTGGAGCGAAACGCTACCGGACGCTCAAGCCTTTTCGGAATGTCGGAGGGCGTAGCGAATCTGTCCTGGCTTCGCCGCGATCAGATCGCGGTCAACATCGGCAACAGCCGTGGCCCCGGGTCGCTTGTCGTGTGATGTTGCCCGCAGCCAACGTTCCCGCCGCTCGACAATTTCTGGGGGTGCGTCTTCGCCAAACCCACAGAGGACAAGAGCAGCGTCGACATCTTCGGGCACCGCTCCCCTCCCGTGGGCCGCGGCCCGAGCCTGGACCAGACCGATTATGACCGAACGAAGGGCGCGGTCATCGCCTGGCAATTCGGCTTCGGCGACAATTTTGATCGCCCAACCGTGATCGGGACCGGCCGACCCAAAGCGCCCACCGGACGGGACATCGGCCGGGCCGGACGGAACACCAGGTTTTGACGCCCGCCACTTCACGGCCGGACCCGGCTCCAATTTGGTTCGAGGCTTGATGGCCTCAGTGGTCTCAACATTCGGCTGTTGGGCCATCAGACGAAGGTGAGCCAGTGCCTGAAGTCGCCGAGTTTGCCATTCACCGCAGCCGTAAACAGGTCCTGGGCCTTACGGGTGACGGGGCCCGGATGGCCGGGTCCCACAACTCGACCGTCGATCTCTCGAATCGGAGTTACTTCGGCGGCGGTTCCGGTAACAAACACTTCTTCAGCCGTGTAGAGACTGCCTCGGGCCAGCTCGGCCTCGACGACTTCGACACCGTCCTGACGGAGCAGGTCGATCACAGAATTCCTGGTGAGTCCCTCGAGAATCCCTGACGAAACCGGTGGTGTGTACACCACGTCACCACTGATGGTGAAGATGTTCATGCCGCTTCCTTCTGACACGGACCCCGAGTCGTTGAGCATGATCGCTTCGTCAAAACCGGCCCGAACTGCCTCCTGTTTGGCAAGCATCGAGTTGAGATAGCCGCCGGCGCCCTTTGCCGTCGGGATTAGAGAGTTGTGGTTGATGCGACGCCAGCTCGACACCATGGCGGTGATCCCGCTCTGGACCCCATCTTCGCCAAGGTATGCGCCGAAGCTGAAGGCCGCCATCATCGTGTGGACGATGTTTCCGTGGGGGGCTGGTCCTATCGAACCGGTGCCATAGAAGACCAGCGGACGGACATATGCCGCGTCGAGCTCGGTTGCCTTCAACAAGTCCAAGGTCGCCTGGTCGAGCTGATCTGCAGTGAAAGTCATCGGGATGCTGTATGCCCGGGCCGACGCTTCTAGACGCACCATGTGATCGTGAAGCCTGAATACTGCGGTGCCTTCGGGGGTGTTGTAGGCGCGGATGCCTTCAAACACGGCCGTGCCGTAGTGAAGAGCGTGAGTTAGAAAGTGAACTTTGGCATCGTCCCAGGGGACCAATTCGCCGTCGGCCCAGATATGTGATGACGGTTCCATCCGCAGAGGGTACTGCGTGTGAAAACAGCTGTACTCCTTGCGCCCGTGTGCACACACAGTGGTCTTAGGCTCGCATGATGCGTCGCGTTCTCGCTTCATGGTTTGGCACCGGGCTGATCTTGGGCAAACTCCGGGGCAGCGACTGGGGCTCAGGCACTGTCGCCGCACTCGCCACGTTCCCTATGGCTTTGTGGATCGGGTCGACTTGGGGTTGGCAGGCCCAATTTGTCGGTGTCGTAGTCATATTTTTTTTGGGTGTGTTAGTGACCTCGGGATTCACCAAAGCCGAAGGGGACGCCGGATGGATGGTCATTGACGAGGCGGCCGGCACTTTTGTGGCCCTGATCGGGCTGACACTCGGACCGGCGGTGGTGGCGTGGATCGTGTTCCGGGCAGCCGATATCTACAAGAACCCGTTTCCGGGAGTGGCACAAGCCGAGCGTTTACCTGGACCCTGGGGTGTGATGACCGATGATGTCGTGGCCGGGATTTACGGTCTGATTGCTGGACAAATCGTACAAGCCTTGGTTTAGATGGAGAATATGGACTGGAACCTCAAAACCATCGTCGTAGGAATCGATGGCTCCGAGGGCAGTGATCGCGCTGCCGAACACGCCGCGGCGATCGCCCGCCATTGGGAAGCCAGGCTCCTTCTAGTCACGGTGGTCCGCACTCCCGAAGGATGGTGGGGCATCGGTGGAGCCCCCCCTACGCCTGAAGCTCTGTCGGCGGCCATCGTCGAAGGCCAGCAGAAAGTTCTGGGCGACATCGAGGCCCATTTGAATCTCGAAGATCTCGACTACAAAACGGTTGAGGAACTTGGGGACCCGGTGAGCAGACTCCTCGCAGTTGTCGAGATCAACGAGGCCGACCTCCTGGTGATCGGTCGTCGTGGCGCCGGTCTAGCCGAGCGTGTCGTCCTTGGGTCGACCGCAGATCGACTTACACACCTGGCTTCCTGCCCGGTGCTTGTCATCCCCTGAGGCCCCTAAGCCTCGATCCTCACCTGGCCATAGAAGGCCACATGATCCTTGATCTCACTCGCCGCCTGTGACGGATCCGGGTAGTACCAGGCGCCGGCTTCGTATTTGTCCCCATCCACAACGACGTCGTAATACGACGCTGTCCCTTTCCACGGGCACCGGGTATGGGCATCGGAGTCGTTGAAATACTCTGAATTGACAGACGCCGGTGGGAAGTAGTGATTTCCCTCGACCATCACTGTCTCATCGCTTTCGGCGAGAACAGCTCCGTTCCACACTGCTTTAGGCATCAGGCTCCCTATTTGTATATGACCTCTCAATCGCAACGGTCGGCAACGTTTCGCTATTCCCTCCTACGCTCGGCGGGGTGCCAACTATCGCCATCATCCCGGTGAAATCATTCAGCGAAGGCAAACTCCGTCTGGCGACTGCCATCGACGACCTTCGACGGCTCGCCCTCGGCCGGGCCCTCGCCGGCCACGTTGCGAAAACTGTTGTCGAATGCGACCTGATGCCGCTCATCATCGCGGGCGATCCTGAAGTCGCATCGTGGGCCAAAGTCGCCGGATTCCCGACGGTCCCCGATCCGGGAACGGGCTTGAACGCCGCAGCAACCAGCGGTGTGGAACGAGCCACGCAGACAGAGAACCGGTGGATCATCATCCACGCCGACCTTCCCCTGCTCAGACCCGATGACTTGGATGCAATGACCGAACTGACTGGCGATGTCATCGCCCCCTCGTCCGACGGAGGAACCTCCGCGCTTTCCGCGACGCGCTCGATCGACTTTGAATACGGGTCTGCGAGCTTTCACCGACACCTCCCCCGACTTCGTTCGCCCACCGTCGTTGCGAGACCCGGACTACTCCATGACGTCGACTCACCCGCAGACCTCGACTCGGCGCTACACCATCCCCTCGGATCGTGGCTAGGCGAATACCTTTGATGGGCGAAACGCGCAGCCAAATCGAACGATGGCTCAGCGCCGCTATTGAATCGGTCAACCCCGTTGAGTTGACTCGCCAGGCACTAGTTGGACCTCCTGCAACCGTGATCGCCATTGGAAAGGCGGCCGCCGGGATGTGTCGCGGCGCTGCCGAGGCCCTCGACGCGGTTACTGGCATCTGTGTCACCGATGTCGACGACTCCGTCCCTGAAGGTATCGAACTCCTTGTTGGGGATCATCCGATTCCGGGGATGGCAAGCCTGGAGGCCGGGCGGCGAGCCATAGCAACAGTGCAATCCGCGCCGGGCCGGATCGTTGCTCTCATCTCCGGTGGAGGCTCCGCGCTTTGCGAAATGCCTCGAGCAGGGATCGACTTTCCTTTCATTCAGCAAACGAATCGGCTGCTTCTCCGATCCGGCGCCTCGATAGAGGAGGCCAATCTCGTAAGGGGCCACCTCTCCGCCATCAAATGCGGTGGCCTGTCTCGGGCGGCAGGGCGACCTATTGAGACGCTGGTCATCTCAGATGTAGCCGGCGCAGGACCTGAGGTTGTGGCGTCGGGGCCGACTTTTGCGATGAAGTTCGAGCCCGATCGGGCTCGACAGACAATGGAGGAATACGGAGTGACGGTCCCGGATCGGATTTGGGAGGCTATGAGCCGTCCTCCGGACCGACCCAGTGAAACCACCGTTGAGGTGCTCGCCGACGGGAAGAGCGCAGCGGAAGCAGCGGCATCTGCGGCGAGATCAGACCGATATGAGGCGTCGGTCTCGAGGCAATGGATCTCTGGACCTCTAGCCACCCGTCTCGACCGTTTCCTCGATGGGCCAAAACAAGGTGTCAGCATTGCTGTCGGCGAGGCCACGCTAGAAGTGACCGGAGAGGGCTCGGGTGGGCGAAATAGTCATGCTGCCCTTCTGGCAGCCACGCGGATCGTGGGCACCGGATCGGTTTTTGCCGGTTTCGCAACCGACGGAGTGGACGGTCCTTCTGACAGTGCCGGGGCGATAGTCGACGGCTCAACCATCCTCCGTGGTGGCGATCCGGCGGAATCTCTTGCCAACTTCGACTCGGCCAACTACCTCCAAGAAACAGGAGATCTCCTGCCAACCAGAACAACCGGGACCAACGTTGGCGATCTCTGGCTGATCCACAACGAATGACTTACGACTCGGGACACTGGACAGCCCTTCTATATTGACCGGGTAACCCTCAGAAGGACATCGTGGAAAAGACAGTTGTACTCACTGGAGGAACGGGCGGACTGGGCTCTGCCCTAATCCGTCGTCTCGTCTCTCGGGATTACAAGCTTGCCGTCACATATCTGCTCCCCGACGAAGCGCGAGCGTTCGAGGAGGAATTCGACATCGATGAAGACAGCCTGTGGTTGACACGTGTCGACGCCACCAACGCAGAAGCCGTCGCCTCCCTGTTCAAAGACGTTGCCGAACGTTGGGGCGACATCCACGGTCTGGTTTCACTGGTCGGTGGATGGGCCGGCGGTCGCGACGTCGAAGAAACTGACGATGTTCGCTTCGAGAGGATGCTCGACCTCAACCTCCGATCGGCGTTCTACGCAGTCAGGGCGGCCGTCCCCCATCTCAAGGAAAGCGGTTGGGGTCGGATCATTCTGGTTGGAAGCCGCGCAGCATCCGACTTCCCGACCAGTCAGGCGGCATTCAACATTGCGAAGGCAGGTGTCGTGGCACTTGGCAAGAGTGTCGCCAACGAGTTGGAAGGGACCGGAGTCACCGCCAATGTCCTCATGCCGTCGGTAATCGACACTCCCGCCACCCGGTCATCGCTTCCGTACGCCGACTATGTGAATTGGCCGACACCCGACGAGATCGCAGCAGTAGCTGAATTCCTGCTCCTCGAAGAGTCGAGCGTCATCAACGGCGCCGCCGTACCCGTTTACGGTCAAACGTAACGTCAGGCGCAGCGCTAGCCGTAGAGCTCCAGCCACTCGCCGTGGATGTGGGCCTGACCCACTATTTCGAAGCCGGAACCGTCGTCTAGCTGAAGACTCGCCCATTCGTTTCGACAGTTGTAGACCTCAAACGAGAGGCGATAGATCTCGCGTTTCGCCCGATGCCGCTCCACCGTCGCTTCAAGATCCTTCCTCATTTCAGGGGAGAACTGATTCATCGCAAACGAGTTCATGACGATGGCCGCCTCGTCCTCAGGGAGTCGCTCCAAGACCTGGTCGAGACTCCGGGTGGCGTCACCTCTGATGAATTCGATGGGACAATCTTCGAGTAGCTCCAGCGCAGCAACCAGTCTTGCTCGACGCGAATGCTGTTCAGGCCAGATCAAAGACCAAAGCCAAAGACGATCGTCCGGGTCGGCCGGGTCGATCGGATTGAGGTCAAGACCGGTCCTGGAAAGGAGCTCGATGTCCCTGATCGCAGGTGTGCTTCCCCGCAACTCGGATTCAAGTGTGAGCGATGCGTCGCCGCGCCAAACTACATCGCTCCACCGATATCCGTACTTGTCGAGCGCAAGGTTGAGTCCCGCACTACAACCCACATCTATCAGATGGAACTGGTCAAGCGCTGTTTCCCAAACTCCGGCCAAAAGCGCGACACATCGGCGACACTCATTGGTCTGGGTGTATCGCGTTAGGCCTATCTCCACCAATTGCTCTTCGTGGTCCAAGACAAACCGCTTGAAGGCAGAGTCGACGCCCTCGACCGGAAACGGTTGTGCCGCGAAGTTGGGGTAGTACCCAGCGAGATCCGCGCCGGCGCCCCTCTTCATCAGAAATTGGACCCCAGCGAGAAGGACGTTGATGTTTGGAGTGTGCTCAATCCGGTTCAGAACCTGCATCAGTTGCGGATCTGAGGCGATCAGTTCAGCGAGGTGGTGATAGTGGGGAGATCCGTGGGCGAATGTGATCCAGCGGCGAACGTCGGCCGGGGTGACCAGCTTGTGGCCCGTCAAAACTCTTCTCGCCGATACGCGGTGGCCAGGGCGTCGGCATATTCATTCCAACGATTGCCGCTGTGAGCCTTGATCCATTGGACGTTGGCGGAGGGCCGTTCCCGTGCCGAGGCGTATGCCTCCTGCACCAGTTCGAGGTTTGCGATCGGTCCCGCTGACTTCTTCTTCCACCCTTTGGCCTTCCAACCCTCCGCCCACTTGGTGATGATGTTCACCACGAGTTGGGAATCCGTATAGACATCGACTGGAGTTTCAACGGGGATCATCTTGAGCCCGGCGATCATCGCGGTCAGTTCCATGCGGTTGTTGGTCGTATGACCCTCGGAACCATATTCCTGGGCGACCAACTGATCGTCGACAGCAAGAACGGCACCCCATCCTCCCGGGCCGGGATTCCCTTCAGATGCACCATCAGTGAACACACCTGACTTGGGTCCGTCGCTGAACCTCGCCAACACCTCGCCGGTCGTCATGTCTTTGCGTTTTGTCACACTGTTTCCTCCCGAAGCGAGTAGGCGACCCGAAGAGGTGGATGGGGTCTTGCCGCCCGCGTTTCGACAGTCGATGCACTGCTTTGGCGTCCATCCGGGATATCGGTCGAGGACTTCCTGACTCAGAGTGAACTCTTTGCCGCATGTCTGACAAGTGAACAAGAGCGGTCAGGCCACCTTCTCGAACACTGAGACGAACTGGGGCGACTTGAACAGGTTGAACTCGTGATGTGATTCCTCGAGATCGAGTTCTGAAGTCAGACGTCGCAGCTTGGCCGGCCAGAGTTTCTGGCAGTGGACTTCTCTCGCTTTAAACGGCGTCCCGTAGAGGATGACGGACGTCGGTATGGCGTAAAGACCCATAATCGGCTCAGCCGGGTAGATGAAGAGAGCACAACCCCCAGGACGTAACACCCTGGCCATTTCGGCGAGAGCATCGTCCAAAGCCGGAATGTGCTCTATCGAATGCACGGCGATGATGGTGTCGAAGGTGTTGTCGTCGTATTCGAGGTCCTCGGCATACATGAACACCACCCGGTCGGAGTTGGCGATGTCGGGGGCATTGGGGTTGGCGTCGATACCAATGATGTCGACCCCGCGATCGGCAAGACGTTTGGTGAGGTGTCCTTGACCGCAGCCAATCTCAAGGACCTTTTGACCGTTGGACATGTCGAGGAGCCGATCAATGCGCTTCAAATGGGCCGGATCCCAACGGTTTATCAACGCGTAGCGACTTGAGTCGTATGTAGTCATCGAACCGCCAGGCTATTGAAGTGACTCGAGATGTGGTGCCACGGAGTAGTCGAGGATCTCTGGACCATCGTCGGTGATCGCTACATGGCTGACGGAAGTGTTGGCCGGTGTGTAGAGAGACTCGGCGTGAGTGTCGTCAGTTTTGGTCAGCGACGACACATACGAGCGGATGGCACCGCCGTGCGCTACGACCAGAGTGGGGCCGGCTGCCGCGGTATCGAGAGCTCTGACGGCGGTGGAGAATCGTTGGGTGAGCTCGCCCCAGCTTTCACCAGTCTCGCCTCTTCTGAGGTCGACACCATCTCGATAGATCGTTTCCATGATCCCGGGCCAACGTTCGATGATCTGCGGCGTGGTCATCCCCTCCCACTTGCCCATATTGAGCTCTTTGAGATCCTCGACCTCCAGCACACCATTGCTGGCGAGATGTGATGCTGTCGTAGCTGCCCGCTTCAAAGGCGACGAGTACACGGTGGGCCATTGTCCGTACCAATCTGCGAGGGCGGCCGCTTGGCGTTGCCCTAACTCGTCGAGGTCCCAATCACCTTGGCCCTGCCATCGCCCCTCGACATTGGCTCGGGTGCGTCCGTGACGAACCAATGCGTAGACCGGAGTGCCGGCGTCGATGTAACCCTTCACCAGTCGCGACTGTTGTCCGAGATGTGAGACGTCGTTGAATCCGGCCAGACGTGGCCAACCAAATTGCCAGATGATCCGAGTAATCGCCGTGTTTTGGGTAAAAGCGTGAGCGCGTCGTCCATATCCGGCCATGTGTCGGTGGAGGACGGACTGAAGGAACCCACCGTGGGTCACAACGGCCGCACGCTGACCGTCCCGAAGCTCATCGAAAACCTGATCGACAGCTGCCAACGCGCGATGCCCAGCTTCTTCGATGCTCTCGCCAGTGCGGCCCATCGGAATCGTGCGAGTCTCGATTGCTCGCTTCAACTCATCTCCATCTTCGGATTGGATTTCGCTGAACTTTCTGCCCTCCCATTCACCAAGATCGATCTCGATGAACTCCGAGTCGATCTCAATGTTGTCGGCAAAGGATGCAGCCGTGAGACGAGTTCGCTCCAGAGGCGAACTGACGACGCGGTCGAACTCTTGGGTGGCCAGACGTTGACCAAGTGGTCCAAGGCTCGCTTCACCATCGCTACTCAGGGATCCGTCGGTACGACCGTTCCAGTAGCCGTCGAGGTTCGCCTGTGACTCGGCATGCCTTACGAAAACGATTTCTTTGGTGGCGACGTTGGGTCTGAAGGGGATCATGGAGAAGTGTGAGACATTAAGGAGGTGTGGACTTGAATCATCAATTCTATATATGTAGAGTTATGTCCACATGCCAAGACGACCATCAAGACAAACACTCTCGATCGTCGAGCTGTTCCTCGACACCCCCGATACATGGCATTACGGATACGACTTGAGCAAAAGGCTCGGGATGCCCTCCGGGACGCTCTATCCGATCCTGGCACGATTGTCCGAACGGGAGCTCCTGGAAACCCGATGGGTTGAGTCGGAAGTCGACGGAAGACCACCCCGACACATGTACCGATTGTCCGCAACGGGTCGGTCCTGGAGTGTCGAGGTGACCCGCGAGTCGTTGCAGCAGTTGAGAACCGCAGAAGGCCTCACATGAGGCTCTTGGTGGCTCTCCTCCCCCGATCGCGACGTGACTGGGGTCGCGCTCTCCTCGCCGAAACTGCGCACGCCGATAAGTCCCTCCGGTGGATCCTCGGTGGCGTTCGGCTTGTCGGTTGGTCTTGGTTCGATTGGATGATTGGAGGAAATCTGATGAAAACTGTGGTGGCGACTCTTTCGACAGTAAACGTCGCGATGGGCCTGTTCCTGATGGGACTCTTCGTCTTCACGGTGGACAATGCATCCGTCGTCCTGGCTTTGGCCGTTGGTCTCATCATCCAGGGTGGGTACACGCTGTGGTACATGTGGGGCGCCGGCAAGCAGCCTTGGGCAACTCGTGTGTTACTCGCGGGTCAAACCCTGGCGTTATTGGTTGGGGCAGGTGGGTTTCTGATATCCACACTCAACAACGTCGCACCGCGTGGCGGTGACCCCGAGTACGGACCGATAGTCGTGGGTGCAGCTATTGCCACGCAGGCGGCGGCCACTCTCTATTTCTATGCAGTGAGGCGCGAAGCGACCGGGTCCAAAGCTTCGGTTGGCATCTAGTCGCGGTGAGCGCGACCAGAGGCAAACCGAATGTGTCAACCGATGAAAGCGGAGGCGAAGATCAATGAAACGATCGTCATCACCTTGATGACGATGTTCATTGCAGGGCCAGAAGTGTCCTTGAATGGGTCACCAACCGTGTCACCGATGACGGCAGCCTTGTGCGACTCGCTTCCCTTGCCACCAAAAGCTCCAGTCTCGATGAACTTCTTGGCGTTGTCCCAAGCTCCTCCGGCGTTGGCCATAAAAATGGCCAGGAGGAAACCGGTGACGAGCGCACCCGCGAGCAGACCACCCAGAGCCTCGACATCGATGAACCCAACGACCAGAGGTAGGGCTATGGCCAGAGAACCGGGAATCACCATCTCCCGAAGCGCACTCGTAGTGGCGATTTCCACACATTTGGTGTATTCCGGCTTGGCGTCGGGATCTCCCTCCCTCAGCCCGGGGATCTCTCTGAACTGACGGCGA
>CAXMOW010000045.1:0-13072 GCA_964195235.1 uncultured Acidimicrobiia bacterium
CCCTGGCCGTATTCGCCTCGATGCCTTCGATGCACCGCTCGCGGAAGGTTTCACAGGCGTTGGTCAAGATGGCGATCGACTCGAGAAGGTTGTGAGCCATCACCGGCATCATCACATTCAGCTCAAAGTTGCCGTTGGCACCACCCCAGACCACCGCTGCGTCGTTTCCGACGATCTGGGCCGCCACTTGCATCATCATCTCTGACATCACCGGATTGACCTTCCCCGGCATGATGGAAGAACCGGGCTGCAGCGAAGGGATCTTGATCTCCGAAATCCCCGACGTCGGACCTGACCCGAGGAACCGGATGTCGTTGGCAATCTTGAAAAGAGAAACAGCAATCGTCCGCAAAACCCCCGAAGACATCACCACGGCGTCTTTGGACCCCTGAGCTTCGAAGTGGTCGTCGGCCTCGCGATATGGATACCCCGTGCGTTCTGCGATCAGCCCGATCACCGCGGCAGCGAACCCATCAGGAGCGTTGATACCAGTACCGACTGCCGTGCCACCTAATGCCAATTCTTCGAGTTCGGGGAGCACGTTCTCCACACGCCTGGCCCCTTTGCGGACCTGTGCCGCATAACCGCCAAACTCCTGACCGAGAGTTACCGGAGTGGCGTCCATCAAGTGAGTGCGGCCCGATTTCACCACATCCGAGAATTCAGCTGCCTTGGCCTCAAGCGAGGCGCCGAGCTCATCAAGCGCTGGCAGTAGATCATCTCTGATGGCTGCGACAGCTGCGACGTGAATGGCGGTTGGGATCACATCGTTCGAAGACTGGCCAAAGTTCACATCGTCATTGGGATGCACCTTGACCTGACCGAGAATCTGGTTGGCACGGGACGCAATGACCTCGTTGGCGTTGGTGTTTGTCGAAGTTCCCGAACCTGTCTGGAAAATGTCAAGGACGAACTGATCGTCCAACGAGCCATCCATTACCTCATCAGCGCCCTGACGGATAGCGGACGCCACCTCGTCATCTCTGAATCCCATGTCTGCGGCAACAGACGCTGCCGACCCCTTTTGAAGCCCAAGTGCCCAAATGAACCGACGGCTAAAGCGATGTTCGGAGATGGGGAAGTTGTCAACAGCACGTTGCGTCGACGCTCCGTAGAGAGCATCGCTGGGGACCTGCACCTCACCCATCGAGTCCTTCTCGATGCGATATTCCATACCCGGACGGTACCGCTAACCGAGGTAGTGCGAGTGCGACTCGTACAAACGATCGAGGGATCCCCGAATTGAATCTTCGGTGTCAATGGCAGCTGCGGCAATGACGAGTAGATCGATCAGGCCATGGAAGTCACTGAGCGAGATCTCTTCATACATTGGGACCGGATCGGCGAGACCACCCTCGAACTCATCGAGATTTCCACGATTGTGGTGATATTCCAGGGGCACGCATAGTGCCGCCGTCTGGTACCCAAAGGCTCCGAAGGCGGTCGCCTCACAGCCACCTCCATCCATCAGTTTCCTCTGATGACGAATTCCAACGGCTTCTGCTCCTCGACTGATTCGATTGGTCAGTTCACGGTCAAATACGGTGCTTCGATCACCTGTCCGGATCACGGGGCCGCCTCCGATCGGCGCCGTCGATAGAGCTCGAGAGGTCTCGATGGACAAGACGCGGGCATCAACAGGAATTGTCTGATGTTTTGCCGCATGGAGGGCCCCGATGAGACCAACCTCCTCGGCCCGTGTCAGCATCACACCGAAATGACGCAATTCGGGATCGCCTCGCATCCGGTCGAGCGCGGCCAACGTTGCCGCACATCCGGCCAGGTCGTCACAGGCGGGTGCGGCGAAGACATCCTTACGTTTCCGCGGTTTGCGCATCTTCCACATCGCAATATCGCCCATTTGCACATCCCCGCGGATACGGATGGTTCCGGTATCCGAGGAGGGATCATGTGAAGCAACTGTGCCGCCGCCGGCATCTGGGCGTGACACCACCTCGACCCTGGCGTCCTTGAAATACTCGGAGTTGACGCCACCTCTGAACTCGTAAGACGCCATACCACCGCCAACTCCGGTTACCACGAAAGCCGGATGGTCCATATGAGCCACAGCAAGAATCGGTGAGTATTTCCTGCGGCCCTTCTGTGTGATCAAAACGTTGCCACCGGAGTCGCGAGACAATTTCAGGTCTTCGCGGCGCGAGACCCAGCGTTCGACCCAGGTGACCACAGCATCCTCCATGCCCGAGGCCGTTGGTAAATGGGTTAGCTCGGCAAGCCACTTCTCAGCGACAGGCTGGGTCGCCATCTAGACGTCGAAGGGAGTCTCGGTGAAGAAGTCGGCGGGCCTCTGCTGGGGCCCCGCCTCCCGAATCTTCTCGATGCCGAGTCGCTTTCGTACCGAGTCGTAGCCCCCGGATTCCAACTCCTCAGCCACTTCCGCTCCCCCGCTGTCCACGATCCGCCCGTCGATCATCACGTGGATCCTGTCAGGCGTCAGGTAGCGAAGAATTCGGCTGTAGTGGGTGATCATCAGCACACCGAGATCGGGAGAACGCATCTCCTCCACAGCCTCGGCCACTTGCTTGATTGCGTCGATATCCAGCCCCGAATCAATCTCATCCAAAAGCGCGACCTTGGGTTGAAGAACGGCCATTTGAAAGATCTCGGACCGCTTCTTCTCGCCACCTGAAAGGTCATCGTTGAGAGACCGGTCGAGGAATCGCTCCATACCAAACCGTTCGCCTTCTGTCTCTATGCGGGACTCGGCAACCTTCTTGTCGATGCCACGTTCCTCAGCAGCTTCGATCATGAACTCGCGGAGTCGCACTCCCGGTACCTGCGTCGGGTATTGGAAACTCTGGAGAAGGCCGAGTCGGGCACGCTCGTCAACCCCGAGGGAAAACAAGTCGTCGCCGTTGAGCGTTGCCTCGCCTTTGACTGTGTAACCCTCTTTGCCAGTCAGTACATGACACAAAGTCGACTTCCCTGATCCATTTGGTCCCATCAGGGCATGGACTTCGCCAAAGGGAACCTCCAAGGAGAGTCCGTCGAGGATCTGTTTCCCATCGATTCCGGCGAAAAGGCCGGTGACTTTCAGTGCAATGCTCATTCATCCTCCAGCATCAGGAAAACGGTGCCGTCCTCCACAGAAACTTCGTAGGTGGGAACCGGTGCCGTTGCCGGGAGCGATGAAGGCACACCCGTCTTCAAGTCGAACTCCGATCCGTGCCGCGGGCACTCGACGGCCCCATCCCAAACTTCCCCTTCAGCGAGAGATGCCTCGGCGTGGCTGCAAACGTCACCGATCGCGTAGACATCGTCTTCAACACGGAACATGGCAATTCGGTGGTCTTTCACCTTCACCCGCACACCACGGTCCCGGGGAAGTTGGTCGAGGGGGGTGATTTCCACCTTCATGCCACCCGACCTTTCTCCTGGCCTTGAACAAACCGACTGAAGACTTCTTCGGAAATTGGGGCGGCGATTCCACCGATGGGGAGCCGGTCAACCACGTCCTGGAAGAAGCCTTTGATCAACAGCCGTTCGGCTCGGGTGCTGCTCAGACCGCGACTCTTCAGGTAGTAGAGATGGTCTCGCTCCAAGGGGCCCACCGATGAAGCGTGTCCACAAATCACATCGTCACAGAGAATCTCGAGGTTGGGCACCGAATTTGCTTTGGCGTTCTCGGAAAGGACCAGGTTGCGATTGGTCTCGAAAGTCGACGTTCGTATTGCTTCTTTCTCGATACGGAGCAAGCCGGTGAACACACTCTGTGAATTATCCTCAACCGCACCCTTGAGGAAGACATCGGACGATGTGCTCTTCCCGCTGTGGGTGATCACTATCCGATAGTCGAGGGTTTGTGACTTCTCGCCGAAGTAAAGACCCACAATGTCTGACGACGCTCCGTCACCTTCGAGTTCAACCGCAAGGTCGAGACGAGCGAAGTCGCCACCGAGGCCAACTTCGCCAATCCGACCGGTCGCATCTCGACCCAAGGTCATGCGCTGATGAACGACGTTTGAAGCGGCGTGATCGAGGCCCTGGACTGAGACAAATCTAAGACGCCCCCCATGGGCAACGTCCAAATCGATGTTGGGCACCATCAGCAAACGCGCGCCGTCGGCAGATCGGTAGACCACGAGAATCTTGGCTTCGGCGTTCTCGCCCACTGTCACCGCGACATGAGGAAATGATGCTGAGTCCGGGGTTACTCCTTGAATCTCGACAACCAGGGGGCTCTCAACCACCTGACCTGGTGCCACGTCGATGAACACACCGTCGTTGGCGAAGGCAGCGTGGGCCGCGGCCAACTTGTTGTGATCGGGGGCAACCTTCGAGAATTCTCTTTCTCCCACGTCGGCGAGCCGTCTGACGGTCAGATCGGTCGATGTCGCTTCGAGTACCTGCCCATCAACGACCAGAACATGACCGGAGGTGTCGCCGACACCTGCCAGAAACGGTCCCGGGGCGAGGGGAGCTCCCGGCTCCGTCACCGCCGACAGCTCGGAGAACGGCATGTCGTATTCGACATACCTCCAGTCCTCTTCCACGCCGGTCGGCTCGTCCAGCGACTCGAACACCTCGAGGGCGGAGTCCATCTGAGCACGCCGCCAGGAGGGAACACCGGCGGACAGTGTGGAATGGTTTGCAGAATCGAACGCGATCAAAGGGCACTCCGAGTGGGATCACCGGATCGTATTTCCCCTATCCAGATAGTCCTAATTATTCGACCGAACTGAGCGCTGAAATGGTGACCTCTGAAGCGGAATTCCACAACATCCAACCGAGCCCAAGCGCTTCGGCAGAGTCGATCTGTGCCCTCACCTGGTTCCGGTCATACCCGAAGTCCTGGAGCCAAGGTCTGACGACAACATTGCGTGGAAGTCGGTCCATGCCATCAGAAAGAGCGTTACTGACGAGAGGCCCGGGATGGTCGTTTGGGTTTTCGAATCCATACCAACCAGGGTCGTAATGACTGGGATAGACCATCGGCGAGACGACGTCGACGATCATTGCCATCTCCTCCCACTGCTGACCGATGTACCCGTCGTTGCTGGCCGTAGTGAGAAAGCCAAAAATGTCGGCGGCCACCGCACAACCCATCGGGTGAAGCAGCTCGACGGCCTGGGTGAGAAAACCGTTGATAGTTGGGACTCTGACCTCGTCACCTACACCAAAATCGAGGACAGCGTCTGAGGTGAGCGCATCAGGGAAGCGGACATAGTCGAACTGAATCTCGTCTATTCCAGATGCACAGACCTCTACTGCGAGATCCAGCCCGTACTGACGCGCCTCGGGGTCGGTCGGGTCCAGGAAGAACTGACCTCTTGATTCGAATGGCGAGTTGGTCGCCGAGTTCCAGACCGCCATCGAAGGCTTGGCAGCAGCGGCGATTGGGTCGTTGAAGAGTACAAGCCGCCCGATCACATACAACCCTTCGGCGTGGGCGCGAGCCACCGTTTCTGACAAGTTGTAGGAACCAAAATCGGCGCCGATATCGATGGCAGTCGGATTCTGAGTGTTGTAGTAGACCAGACCCTTCTCATCCTTGAGATCGATCATCAACGCGTTGAGCTCGGTGTCCTTTGCCATCTGGATGAAACGGGCCAATTCACCACCTGCTGCCGGACCGGTGATGTGGACCGCTCGGGCTGAGAATTGTTGAAGTTCGACCAGGGCCTCGCCGGCTCCACCGTCCCAGGAAAAATTCGTCGAGGTCCATGCGGGGCGCTCGACCACAACCTCTCCGGGCTCGGCCCCGCGAATAGTGAAATGACCTTCGGAGTCCGTGGATGCAGATGCCGCGGCCGTTGAAACAACCGCGTCGACTAGACCGTCACCTTCACTGTCAACGACGCGACCGCGAAGCACCCTTGCTTTGAGCACAACGTCAAGAGTCCCATCTGGCGGCTCGGCAACGGTGAGCATCAGAGGAACATGACCGGGTGCGCTGACTTCGAGAACGGTCGAGGAGCGGTTCCACTTCAACGGCATCCGACCGTCGTCGCCAGAGGTGCCGACTTGACTTCCGTCGACGTCGACATTGGCAGAAGCAACCGGAGCGCCGAGATCGTCAAGGACCCGGAGCTCATAAGGAGTGGCCCGCCCGAGCAAGGACCAACCGGCCCAAACCGCCCAGACGATGGTCAGCGCTACCAGCATTCGAAACTGGGTTCGGCGCGTCACGAATCCCTCAGGATACCGATGGACGAAGCGCTATTGATGTTCCGGTTGCCAGATTCATCCAGGAACGGTAGTTTTCCACAGGGGTTTTAGGAGGCCGATTTGGGGAAGGCCATAAGGGCCAGTGATGCAAGACCAGAAAGAGGCGCCAGCCCGTCCGACACCGTCGGGTTGTATCTGGACGAGGTCTCTGCACACGGACTTCTGAACGCTGAGGACGAGGTCCACCTTGCCCGCGCCATGGAGCGCGGCAAGAAGGCCAAAGCCGTAGTCGAATCTGGCGAATTCCAACGTTCGGATCGAGCAAAACTGATGCGTGCCATCGCCGAGGGCGATGAGGCCAAGATGATGTTCATCCGCTCCAATTTGCGGCTGGTGATTTCGATCGCCAAGCGGTACACCGGACGTGGTCTCGACCTTCTCGACCTGATCCAGGAGGGAAACCTGGGTTTGATCAGAGCGGTTGAGAAGTTCGATTGGCGGAAGGGTTTCAAGTTCTCCACCTACGCAACCTGGTGGATCAGACAGGCGATCACCCGGGGCTTGGGCAACAACGGACGAACCATACGGCTCCCGGTACACATGGTCGATGTGGTCCGAACGGTCCGTGAAACCAAGCAGAGCCTTCACGACCAACTCCACCGGGCCCCGACCCTCGAGGAGATTTCAGAGGTTTCAGGGCTAGACACCGAGCGGGTTCTGGCTGCACTGGAAGCACCGGCCGAGACCGTCTCTCTCAATCGACCCGTCGGCGAGGACGGCGACGCTTCACTCCAAGACTTTGTTGAAGACCAGAATGCACCCGACCCCGAGGACCGGGCGGCATCCGCATGGCGACGGGACCGTCTGGTCATCGCCCTAGGTCGTCTCGACCACGACGAGGAGCAAGTGCTCTGGCTACGTTTTGGGCTCGACGGAGCTGAGCCCTGGACACTCTCCGACGTTGGGAAGGTCGTTAATTCAACTCGAGAACGTGTCCGTCAGATTGAGGCAAGAGGGCTGGCGAAGCTACGCCACCCCTCCTGCGAAATAGATCTGTCGGGTCTGCTCTAAGCCGGACTTCTAACCGACTAGGCCATCCTCTTTTTGCCCATGGTGGCCGATCCGGCGTGAAGGGCGATGTCCATGAACAGCCCGATGATGGCGCCGAGGATGCCCCACGGGGCGGCGGCGTCACCAATAACGTAACCGACCACGTAGAGACTGGTGGTCCATGGCAAGAGTATGAGACCTGCAAGAGGCAGAATCCAGCCG
This sequence comes from uncultured Acidimicrobiia bacterium, assembly GCA_964195235.1. Classification (GTDB taxonomy): domain Bacteria; phylum Actinomycetota; class Acidimicrobiia; order Spongiisociales; family ZC4RG35; genus CAXMPK01. Next base: position 7,402 of record CAXMOW010000045.1, read on the forward strand.
CCGTTGAATGCCCTATCCACCCAATCGGTGAGCAGCCACAGGGCGACAACGCCCAGTCGGGGGCTGACCCCGATCAGGATTAGAAACAAACAGCCCAAATTTCCCTCCTAGATTTGAGTCAGCAAGCTAGTCAGCATGTCATCAGCGATGCAGGTCTGATTAAAGACTCCTCAGCACCCGTTCCAGAATCTCGTAACCCTCGTCGGCCTCTTTCTCGGTGATCGAGAGCGGTGGGGCGATCCGGATCCCATTGCCGTACAAACCGCCTTTCCCGATGAGAAGCCCTTCGGCGCGGGTGGCCTCGAGGGCGGCGGCAGCCTTTTCGGGTGCCGGCTCTCCGTCTGGGCCAACCAGTTCGATGCCGATCATCAGACCTTTGCCTCGGACCTCACCGATCACGGCGAGCTCCTCTGTTAGCGGCACAAGTTCTTGCATGAGACGGTTGCCAACCTTCAAAGAGTTGGTTTGGAGATCGTTCTTCAGGACGTACTCGATGTTGGCAAGGGCGCCGGCCGTGGCCAGCGGGTTCCCACCGAACGTGGAGATGCCTATTGCCGGGTACGACTCCATGATCTCCGCGGTCGTGACCACCCCCCCGATGGAGAGACCGTTGCCAATCCCCTTGGCGAAGGTGAGCAAATCAGGGGTGATTCCATGGGCTTGGTATCCCCAGAAGTTCTCTCCGGTGCGACCCCATCCTGTCTGCACTTCATCAGAGATGAACAGAATCCCGTGTTCATCGAGTACCTCCTTCATTGCACCGAAGAAACCGTCCGGCGGAGTAACAAACCCACCGACGCCTTGAATCGGCTCAACGATCATCGCCGCCACATCGCCAGCGGTCGCGACGTTGAGCAGATCCCTGAGGTCGTCGACGCAGGCCTCGATGAACTGATCGTCAGGCAAATGCCCGAACGGGCTGCGTAACTTGTATCCGCCGTGGACGTAGGTCACCTGAAACGGTGAGAAGCTGGAGCCGGACCAGGCCTTCTGGCCGGTGATCGCAGTGGCCGAATGCGACTTGCCGTGATAGCTGCCCCGAACCGCCAGGATCTGATTCGAGTTTCGATAGGTGGTCGCCAAAGCCAGAGCGGCATCGTTGGCTTCGGTACCTGAATTCGTGAAAAAGACCTTGGCGTCCGGAATGCCGGACAACTCAGCGATTTTCTCAGCGAGTTCGATCTGAGGCTCAATGAGATACAGCGTCGACGTATGCAGCATCCGATCGGCCTGGGCCTTGATCGCATCCACGACCTCGGGGACGTTGTAGCCGCTCATCGTCACCAGAATCCCGCCGAAGAAATCGAGGTAGCGGTTGCCCTCAGCGTCGGTCACATGTCTGCCGTCGCCTTCAACAATCGAAATAGGGTGCTCGTAATACAACGGTGACCACCCGGGCAGGACAGCCTTATGTCGTTCGTAGAGATCAGAGTGTTTGCCCATCTGAGATTCTTTCTTGTTACGTGGCCCGCAAATATCGCACAAACAGCAGGCGTTCACCTAAAAGAACTCGGTCGATTGCCATCCCCTGGGGTGGGATTAACTGCGGACCTTTGGCGATACGCGCCGAGTCTCCGGAGAGCAACGTTGGTGAGGTCGACAGGTTGATCTCATCGATAAGACCGGCGGCGGCGAACTGTCCGTTCAGAGTGGGGCCACCCTCGAGCAGAACTACTTTGGCGGCTGCAAGGTGAGCGAGGATCGTCGCCGGGCTTAGATCCGGAAGGATGGCGATATCGGCAGAGTCGCCGATCAGAACCAGCTTGGACGGATTGGCCTCGGTACTGGTGATCAGAAGTGGCTTGTGCTCCGGGTCGCCAAACACCCTCGCTTCAGGATCGATGCTGAGACGTCCAGATACGATCGCCAATGTTGGCGTCTCAGCCATTCCCAAACTAGAACGGCGTTCCCGTCGTTCGGCGTCCAGCGTCACCGGTCGATAGTCCTCGGCCAGCACCGTCCCGGCACCAACAAGGACGACGTCGGGGACAGCCCTTATTGCTTTGAACAACTCGAAGTCGTCATCATCTCCAAGGTTGGAGGACTTGCCCGACACCGCAGTACCCCCGTCGAGCGACGAGATCATGTTGAGCATCACCCACGGTCGATCTTCAACTCGTCGGTCGTCATTCAGGTAGAGGTCGACAAGGTCAATTGGCTCGGGCGCAGGTTGAGCAAGACGAAGCATGCCCGGAACCTAACTGAGCCCCAGACCAACAGTCCGAGGCTCAGCCGTTCAATTTGAATCGATTATTCCGCTGCGGCCGGTGCCTCGGCCTCAACGATGCCCACCATGTTGCCTGCAGGATCGTTGAACAGGGCGAAGGTCACTGTTCCGGGAATCTCAGTGCGAGGAACCACCGTCGAACCACCGTTGGCTTCAATGGTGGTCAAGGAGTCGTTGATGTCGTCAACTTGGACGTAGATCGCCGAATAGTTGGGCATCTGCTCGTTGCCCGTTCCGACGGCGCCCGCGACACCGGAAGACTCGGCCGAGGTCATGTGATAGCCGTCGAATCCCTCTACGGCCTCGAATTTCCAGTCGAAAATCGAAGAGTAGAAGTTTTTCTGACTATCGCCATCGGCGCCCATGAATTCCCAGTGAACGATTGGATTAGCTGACATTTTCTTCTCCTTGCGCCGGTCGATGGTCATCTTCAGGGTTACCGGCTCCCTGCCTTGCTACATCTATGACGAGAGGGCGATCGACAAATCGACAATCGGCCTAGATTTCCTGGATATGAATCGACGCATCGTCATCGTCGTGGCATTGGGGCTCTTAGTAACCGCCTGTTCACCTGGCGAAACGGCAGAGCCCTCGACCACCACAACCGAGGTCCCGGCCCCAACAACCACTCTCGAGGCGATTGTGCCCCTGGCGATGACATCGCCGTCCTTCAATGAAGGTCAAGTCATCCCCGCCACCTTCACCTGCGAAGGACCCAACTTCAATCCACAGTTGGACATTGTGGGTCTGCCCGACGCAACAGTGACGCTCACAATCATCGTGGATGATCCGGACGCTCCGGTTGGCATCTGGGACCACTGGGTGGAATACGACATCGACGCCGGCGGCGGCGACTTCACCATCCCGCAAGCGTCAGGGCAGATCGGCATAGAAGGACTTAACAGCTGGAACCTTCCCGGGTACGGCGGGCCCTGTCCGCCGGAAGGCGAGGAACATCGATATTTCTTCACCGTCTATGTGCTCAATGACAATCTAGGACTACCACCCGAGATCGACTCGGCGGGTGTCAGGACCGCGATGGAAGGGAAGGTCATCACCCAAGTTGTGCTGATGGGAACCTTCGCCCGGTAGGTACAACTGCTTAGAGAGCTAGTGCGTCTCGCGCTGTCGTGATCTCACCCTGCCATGCGTTGACGAACAAGACCGGCTTGAAGCCCATTTGAATGTTGATGTTGAGCATCGGCTCATTCGATCCGGCATTCCCAGTTTCGATCTTCTCCACTTCTGGAAATTCGGAGACAAATCGCTTGATCATCGCGGCCTTCAACAAACGTCCCAAACCCTTGTTGCGATGCACTGGATCGACGCCGGTGTCATCTTGGATTCCTAGCCACTGCATGTACTCCTGGTACATGAGAACTGTCAGTCCGGCAAAATCTCCGGTGGAACGATGCACCGCCACCAGCGCTCGGCAATCAAGCCTTCGCTCGGCGTAATTCGCCTCCATGCTCCGCCACTTCGCCGGTGTCATGGTGGCGTCTTCGAGGTCGAGATCCTCGAGTGGTGCGGAGTTCATCACATCGTTGATGAGACACCAGCGGTCCATATGCTCGTCTGGGATCGGGGTTTGGAGGAACAGAAGGTCGTAGTCAGCAGCCCGGTCCTGCGCCGTCGCTATCCACTGGTCCATCAGACCCCAATCGACATCAGACACAGTCAGCCGGCTGATTCTCTCGCCGAGAGACTTCTTCAGGCCCAGACGTTGCAAAGCAGTCTCGGCAGGCGTGCCGGCGGGGGCGTCGATGATGAATTTAGACCGACCCTGATCCTCAAGCCCATTGAGACAGTCGATCAGTAGCTGGCTACCGACACGTCGTCGACGATGAGCTATGCCAACGGCCACAATCACGAGACCACTGTCCTCGTGATCGGCCCAGGTGATCGCGCGGGCAGCACCGACAATCTCTTCGCCGTCAAACCCGGCCCAATGCTGTTCGTTCCGATGAATCCCACCTGGAGCAAGCCAAGCCTTGGTGTGGAATTCCAACGTCGGAGGGGGATCGTTCGGGTAGAAGTCAGCCTCTCTATCCACGTATGCCTCGTGCATGCCTCGAAGGGTGACCTCTGATGCCGCGTGAATATCAATGGCCTCGACCAGCACCGTCATCAGCTTGTGAGCAACTCCTTCGCCTTGGCCAAGTCGCCCTGCCACGTGTTGGTGACCAGGATCGGTTTGAAGCCCATTTGAACGTTGATGCCGAGCATTGGAGCGTTGGAACCGGCGTTGGAGGTATCGATACGCTGGACGGGCACTCTCATTGTTCCGAGTCTCTCGATCATGGCAGCCTTCAGCCACCGTCCTAGGCCCTTGTTGCGATGATCTGGGTGCACCACAGTCTCCCATTGCCACGCCTGTTCAGGCCACAAGCGATCAGTCTCTATCGAGGTGGACCCTACGAATTCGCCGGTCGGCTTGTGGACTGCAATAAAAGTGTTGATGTCGGTCATTGCTGCGTTCGCTTTCACCTCCCAGTCACGCCATATCTCAGGTGTTACGACGAGGTCATCCTCCTCGTAGTCATCGAGTGGTGCCGTATTCATCTGGAACTGGAGTTCGCAAAACCGGACGATGACTTCTTCGGGGAATGGTGCCTGATGAAAATGAAGCTCATAGTCGCCGGCTCGCTCACTTGCCCTTTCGACCCACAATTGCATCTGATTCCGGTCGATATCGGCAACCCGGAGACGTGAGCGCTTTTCTTGGATGGCCATCTTCATTCCAAGTTTTTCAGCCCAGATCTCGCCGACTGTGCCCGCAGTGGCGCCGGTAGCGAGACGCTTCCGCCCATCGTTGTAGAGCATCGCGAGGATCGGCTCGGCGAGAATCGTTCCCAAGCCCTGCTTGCGCATGTCCTCTCGGACATGCACCCTCGCAAACCCATTGTCGAGATTCTGACCGAGGTCTCTGACAGCGATTGCGGCAGCAACGATTGATCCGTTCTCGTCGCGAAGTAGCCAACGGTCGATCGCCTGGTCGTCTCGGACGGCCTGCCAATCAAGGACCTGACGTCGCAACGGGTACAGGGGGTCGTCAGGAAGATCCTCTGAACGCACAGCCGTGTAGTACTCCCACATCTCGTGAAGGAGCACCTCCGACGCATCGCGCGGGTCGACTTCCTGGATTCGGTATCCCATTGCTGGCGCAGGCTAGAACTGCCCCGAAAGACAATGCAGATGATTATTCGGAGATGGTGATTGTCGTCGTAGAGGATGACGATTGCGACGTTGCAATTTCGTCTAGACCACCGGTTGCAGCCCAATAGGCAACCCAAATGATGGTGACGACAACCAAGACCTTGAGCACGGTGTTCGTTGAGCTCGCGGATTGTCCCTGGTAAGTCACAGCCCTCCGGGTGTTTGAGGCCTGGGCAGAGTAGACGGCTGGATTCGTCTAGGACCGGATCACTTGTCCCATTCCACAAC
>CAXMOW010000046.1:0-12944 GCA_964195235.1 uncultured Acidimicrobiia bacterium
AGGAGGGGGGGCGGCATAACCCGTTTTTCCCTGGTTACCGTCCCCAATTCTATTTCCGTACCACTGATGTCACTGGGTCGGTTCTTCTTCCTGAGGGGACTCAGATGGTGATGCCTGGGGATAACACGGAGATGACTGTTGAACTGATCAACCCGATCGCCATGGACGAGGGTCTCCGGTTTGCTATCCGTGAAGGCGGTCGCACCGTCGGCGCCGGCCGAGTCATAAAGATCACCAAATAATGGCTGACCAGCAGAAAATCCGCATCAGGCTCAAGGCCTACGACCACAACGTCGTGGACGAATCTTCGAAGAAGATCACTGAGACAGTGCTGCGTACCGAGGCAACCATCAAAGGCCCGATACCGCTTCCGACTGAAATTCACCGCTACGCCGTTATCCGTGGGCCACACGTCCACAAGGACTCACGTGAGCATTTCGAGATGCGGATTCACAAACGTCTCATCGACATCCTCGAGCCAACTCCCAAGACGGTCGACTCGCTGATGCGTCTCGAACTGCCTGCCGGTGTAGATGTGGAAATCAAACTGTGAGCAATCCCACTCGCTGTGTGATGTATCAGCGCAACCCCAACACACTCCGCAGCGAGCGGGGGGTGCAGGGCGGTCGGCCCCCCTGCGTTTCACGAAGTGGAAACTGAAAAATGAAAGCAATTCTCGGACAGAAGTTGGGCATGACCCAGATCTTTGATGATGACGCCAGGGCGATCCCGGTCACCGTCGTCAAAGCTGGTCCTGTTCATGTTGTCCAGATCAAGACCATGGTGACGGATGGCTACAACGCCATTCAGATCTCTTATGGCGAGATGAGACAAGGCCAGGCCAATAAGCCGGCCAGCGGCCATTACGCCAAGGCCGGTGTTGCTCCTGCCCGTCATCTCGTTGAAGTCAAGGTCGACGATCCAGCCGAATTTTCCGTCGGTCAGGAGATCAAGGTTGAAGAGATGTTCGAAGTCGGCACTAAGGCCGATGTTGCCGGCGTCTCCAAAGGTAAAGGCTTCGCTGGTGTGATGAAACGCCACAACTTCAAAGGTCAATCAGCTTCCCACGGTGTCCACAAGAGCCACCGCAAGCCCGGCGCGATCGGTTCGTGCGCCTTTCCTGGCCGTGTGTTCAAGGGCATGAAGATGGCCGGTCGTATGGGTGGCGAGAAGGTCACCACCTTGAATCTCGAGGTTGCTGGGGTTGATGTGGAGCGTGGGCTCCTTCTTCTCAACGGTGCAGTCCCCGGACCCAAGGGCTCCATCGTCCTGGTCAGAGAGGCGGTGAAGGCTAGTGGCTGATATCAAGGTTCCCCTTTACAAGTCCGACGGCAAACCAGATGGCGACATCAAGGTTGATCCCGAGGTATTTGGCATCGAGCCGAACATGGACGTTCTCCACCAGGTCGTGACTGCCCAATTGGCTGCTGCCCGGCGGGGCACGGCGAACACCAAGACCCGCGGTGAAGTCCGCGGTGGTGGTCGCAAGCCCTGGCGTCAGAAGGGACTTGGTCGTGCTCGTCACGGTTCGATCCGCTCCCCACAGTGGGTGGGCGGTGGTGTTGCCCATGGCCCCAAGCCCCGTGATTACAGCCAGCGAACTCCTAAGAAAATGAAGCGCCTTGCCCTGCTGAGCGCTCTCTCCGCTCGGGCTTCGGAAGAAGCGGTCATGGTTGTCGACGACGTCGACTGGGCCACGCCCAAAACCAAACAAGCAGTTCGCCTTCTCGAGGCAATGAACGCCAATGGCAAGACGCTGATGGTGCTCACTGCTCTCGATGGAGCTGCCGGGAAGTCATTCCGCAACCTCCCCGAAGTTCGAATGGTTGAGCCTGGTCATCTCACCCCATACGACGTTCTTTGGTCTGACCAGGTGGTCTTCACCTCTCACACAGTTGGATCAGTAGGCCGGACCAGTACCTACGAAGTCAGCACCTCCGACTTCATCAGAGATGACGCTTCCGCCTCCGGCGGAAGTAATGACTCCGCCTACGGCGAAGATCATGCCTCTGGCTCCGGAGAAGATGAGGGAGTTGAGTCCTGATGAAGACGGCTCACGACATCATTTTCGCACCTGTCGTTTCGGAGAAGTCCTACGACTTGATCGAACACAACAACAGTTACACCTTCGAAGTGGATCCTCGCGCCAACAAAGAAGAGATTCGAGACGCCGTTGAGACCGTTTTCGACGTCAGCGTCCTCCGGGTGAACACGATGAACCGCAAGGGAAAGACCAAGCGTTCCGGTTACAAGCTGGGCAAGCGCAAGGACATCAAGCGTGCGGTTGTGACACTCGCCGAAGGCGACTCAATAGACCTTTTCGGAGTTTGAAATGGCAGTAAAGAAACGCAAGCCCACATCTCCAGGACGTCGTTTTCAGACCGTCTCGGATTTCGCCGACATCACTGACGCGAAGCCTGAGAAGTCGCTGATCGAAAAGAAGGGCAGAACCGGTGGTCGCAATACGTACGGCCGCATCACCTCGCGCCATCGTGGCGGCGGACACAAGCAGCGATATCGCATTGTGGACTTCAGACGTGACAAGGACGGCATTCCCGCTCGCGTCGCTTCGGTTCAGTACGACCCAAACCGGAACGCCCGCATCGCTCTCCTCCACTACGTGGACGGTGAGAAGCGTTACATCCTCGCCCCGTTGGGTATCAAAGTGGATGACCGGCTCGAATCCGGCTCCGGTGTTGAGATCCGGCCCGGCAACGCGCTGCCGCTTCGAAACATCCCAGCAGGAACACTGGTGCACGCCATCGAGATGCGTCCCGGAGGCGGAGCCAAGCTGGCCCGTTCCGCCGGCGCTTCAGTCCAGCTGATGTCCAAAGAAGGCAACCTCGCCCTTCTCCGGCTCCCGTCGGGGGAGATGCGTCAGGTTCCTCTCGACTCCAAGGCCACCGTTGGTCAGGTCGGGAACACCGAGGCCGAACTGATCAAGATTGGTAAAGCCGGTCGTAACCGCTGGAAGGGCGTGCGTCCGCAGACACGCGGTGTCGCGATGAACCCTGTCGACCACCCTCTTGGTGGTGGCGAGGGTAAGTCCTCGGGTGGTCGTCATCCGGTCAGTCCTTGGGGCAAGTCTGAGGGACGCACCCGCAGCAAGAAGAAAGCTTCCAAGAAATACATAGTTAGACGTCGTACCAAGAAAGGCAGGCGCTGATGGCTCGCTCACTAAAGAAAGGCCCTTTCGTCGACGAGCACCTCGCCAACAAAGTCGACGAACTCAACCGAACCGGCCAGAAGCGTGTGATCAGGACTTGGTCACGTCGCTCCACCCTCATCCCCGAGATGATCGGGCACACTTTGGCCGTCCACGACGGTCGCAAGCATGTGCCCGTGTACGTCACCGAATCGATGGTGGGTCACAAGCTCGGAGAGTTCGCGCCGACCCGAACGTTCCGCGGGCACGCTGATAAGGCGGCATCGAAGCGATGAAGGTCAAAGCACATGCCGGCTACATCCGGCAATCGCCATACAAGGTGCGTCGGGTGCTCGATCTCGTCCGGGGTCTTCCGGTAGAGGATGCCGAGCACGTACTTCGACTCACCCCACGCGCAGCGGCCGAACCGATCGCAAAGGTTCTGAAGTCGGCCGTGGCCAACGCCGAGCACAATCACGCTCTCGATTCTGAGGACTTGATCGTCGCGGAGGCTTTCGCCAATGAGGGTCCAACGCTGAAGCGGTTCCGACCACGTGCCCGTGGCCGTGCGACGCGGATCGACAAACGCACCAGCCACATCACGATTGTGGTTGAAGACCTGTCCGTGCTGAATGAGGAGGTGAACTGATGGGACAAAAGACACACCCCTATTCGTTCAGACTTGGGGTTTCAACTGACTGGAAGTCGAAATGGTTCTCGGAAAAGGAATACGTCGCTTTTGTCAATGAAGATTGGCAGATCCGCGACTATTTGCGCGGCGAACTGAAACGTGGCGCAGTCTCACGTATTGATATCGAGCGCACCCGTGACCGCCTGATCGTTGACATCCACACTGCCCGGCCGGGCGTTGTCATCGGCCGCAAGGGATCGGAGGCCGAGCGGCTTCGCAACGGTCTCGAAGAACTGACAGACCGGCGAATCAAACTCAACATCAATGAGGTCAAAGATCCCGACCTCGATGCTGCCCTACTGGCTAGAGGCATCGCCGATCAGATTGAGAACCGTATCGCCTTCCGTCGCGCAATGAAGCGTGCCGTAGCTTCAGCATTGAAAGCTGGCGCTGAAGGTGTCCGGGTCGAGGCGAAAGGTCGTCTCGGTGGCTCCGACATGGGTCGTCGCGAGTGGTATCGCGAAGGCCGTGTGCCGCTGCACACCCTCCGTGCTGACATCGACTACGGCACCGCAACTGCTCGCACCACTGTTGGTGCAATCGGAATCAAGGTGTGGGTGTATCGCGGCGACGTAATGGATCGTGGCCCCATGTCTGGGGCGCGCATTGCCGCTGAAGCCGACTTGGCCACCGGTGGTCCGGCTCGCCGGACCCAAAAGAGTCTCAAGTCCCGCGCCGAAGAGGCAGCAGGAATCGAGAAACAGCCGCGTCTCATTGAGGCTGGCGGAGGCAAGCGCCCGGTTGTCGAAACGGCAGCCACCGAGGGCAAGCCGAAGCTGATCGAGGCTGGCGGGGGACGTCGTCCCACTGCCGCTGAAGCCAAGGTCGCCTATGAGAGCGCGCAAGAAGAGCAGGCGGCACCTGACGGTGCCGTTGCAGAAGCTGGAGCTTCTGCCGCAGGGTCCGCCGAAACTGCGGAAGCCGCTGAGTCCGAAGCAACCCACGAGCCGACTGCGCAAGCAGACCAACCGGCACCCGAAGCAAGTGCCGGAGAAGAAGAGTGAATCGGTCATGTTGATGCCCAAGAAGACAAAACACCGCAAGGCGCACCGGGGGCGCATGTCCGGCGTTGCCAAAGGCGGCACCAAGGTCAACTTCGGTGAGTACGGGCTACAGGCCCTCGAGCCGGGATGGATCACCTCCCGTCAAATCGAGGCGAGTCGTGTTGCGATTACTCGAGCGGTCAAGCGTGGAGGGAAAGTGTGGATAACCATCTTCCCCGACAAGCCAGTGACTCAGAAGCCCGCCGAGACCCGAATGGGCTCAGGCAAGGGAAACGTTGAGTTTTGGGTCGCCGTGGTGAAGCCAGGTCGTGTGATGTTCGAGCTCGCAGGTGTACCCGAAGAAATGGCCCGTGAGGCGATGCGCAAGGCCAGCCACAAGCTTCCAATCAAGACTCGTCTTGTCACCAGGGAGGACGCATGAACATTGCGGACATCCGTGAGATGACAGACGAAGAGCTTGTAGAGACGTTGGTCGAATCGAAGGGTGAGAAGTTCAACCTTCGTTTCCAACTGGCCACAAACCAACTCGACAACACCGCTCGAATCGGTGAAGTCAAAAAAGACATTGCACGCATCCTCACCGTGATGCGAGAGCGCTCGGCTGAGGCCGGCGTTAAGGAGAGTGCCTGATGGCTGAAAACGAAACTAGAAGCCGTCGCAAGGTGCGCGTCGGAGTCGTCACTTCGGATAGTCGAGACAAGACAGTGACCGTCGAGGTTGCCAATTCGTCGATGCATCCGCGATACGACAAGGTCGTTCGGAGTGCCAGCAAGTTCCACGCCCACGACGAGGCGAACGATGCCCATGTCGGCGACATAGTGCGGATTATGGAGACCCGACCAATTTCGAAGCAGAAGCGCTGGCGGGTCGTTGAAGTGGTGGAGCGTGCCAGATGATCCAACAGGAGTCCCGTCTCAAGGTCGCGGACAACACCGGTGCGCGTGAGTTGCTTTGCATCCGTGTGCTCGGTGGGTCGTCCCGACGTTATGCGGGCGTTGGTGACGTGATCGTGGGGACGGTCAAAGAGGCCAACCCCGGCGGGTCCGTCAAGAAGGGTGAGGTTGTCCGGGCCGTCGTCGTGCGGACCAAGAAGGGATCACGACGAACCGATGGCACCTACATCCGCTTCGATGACAACGCATGCGTGATCATCGACACCAATCGTCAGCCCCGCGGGACCCGCATCTTCGGGCCCGTGGCCAGAGAGTTACGTGACCATCGTTTCATGCGAATTGTGTCGCTAGCACCGGAGGTTTTGTGATGAAGCTCAAGAGTGGAGACACAGTGATGGTCATCGCCGGCAAGGACGCCGGCAAGGAATCCAAAATTGCACACGTCGATCCGGACCGGAACAAGGTCATGGTCGAAGGGGTCAACACCGCCAAGCGACACACCAAGCCGACTGGTCAGACGATGCAAGGTGGGATTATCGACAAGGACATGCCGATCGATGTTTCCAACGTCATGATCGTGTGCGACAAGTGTGGCCCGACCCGCATCGGACATCGCTTCGATGACGAGGGCGGCAAACATCGCACATGTGTGAAGTGTGGTGTTGACCTGTGAGCGAAGCCCGTCTCAAGGTCAAATACGACGAGGAGATCTCGGCTCAGCTCAAGGATGAGCTTGGGCTGGGGAACGTCATGCAGGTTCCGACGATTGACAAGATCGTTCTCAACATGGGTATTGGAGAAGCCATCAGCGACAAGAAGGCTGTTGGCGAGGCTCTCGATGAGTTGGGGTTGATCTCAGGCCAGAAGCCCCGAGTCAACCGGGCCCGCAAATCGATCGCCAACTTCAAGCTGCGTGAAGGCGTGCCCATCGGTGTGTCGGTCACGATGCGCGGAACACGCATGTGGGAGTTTTTCGATCGTCTTCTTTCCATCGCCATCCCCAGGGTTCGAGACTTCCGAGGTCTCAACCCGAAGGCGTTCGATGGTCATGGCAATTACAGCGTTGGAGCGTCAGAGCAATTGATCTTCCCCGAGATCGACTTCGACCAGGTGACGACGACCCGTGGTCTCAACATCACGATCGTCACCACTGCAGACAACGACGAGGCAGGCAAGGCCCTTCTCGACGCATTCGGATTCCCGTTCCGCAAGGTAGAGGTGGAGGTTTAAGTGGCTAAGAAATCAATGATCGCAAAGGCCAATCGCGAGCCAAAGTTCAAGGTGCGGGGCTACAACCGCTGCAAGCGGTGTGGTCGTGCGCGGGCCTATCTGCGTGCCTTTGGCATGTGTCGCATATGTGTACGCGAGTTGGCCTCACGGGGAGAACTCCCCGGTGTCAAAAAGGCTTCGTGGTAGTCATGCCTGTCACAGATCCCATCGCAGACATGCTCACACGGGTCCGCAACGCCGTTGCGGTCGGCCATGAGCGCGTTGCCATGCCGTCATCCAAAATGAAGGTCGGCATTGCCCAAATCCTTGTGGATGAGGGATATATCGATCGGTATGAAGTGTCCGAGGACACCCACCGTCGTTTCTTGGAGCTCGTGCTCCGCTACGGCGATCGACGTCGTCCCGCCATCGAAGGAATCAAGCGAGTTTCCCGACCGGGTCATCGCGTTTATCGCGGCTCCATGGAGCTGCCCCGTGTTCAGGGTGGCCTCGGTGTTGCTGTTGTGTCCACCAGCCAGGGACTTCTTCCCGACCGTGAGGCGCGTCGTCGTCGTCTCGGCGGTGAGGTCGTTTGCGAGGTTTGGTGATATGAGTCGTATTGGAAAGATGCCTGTCACTGTGCCTTCTGGCGTCGATGTGAAAATCGATGGCCAAAGCGTCACGGTGAAAGGTTCGAAAGGCGAACTGGCCCGCACATTCCATGAGCGGGTCGGTGTCGAGATGGATGATGGTGAACTCAGGGTCACCCGTCCCGATGATGCCCGAGAGTCCAAGGCTCTTCATGGTCTGAGCCGTGCGCTCCTCAGCAACATGGTTGTCGGAGTGTCAGAAGGATTCACCAAGAACCTCGAGATCCAGGGAGTTGGATATCGCGCCGCATTGAAGGGCAAAGACATTGAGCTCCAGGTTGGTTTCAGCCACACGGTGACTGTTCCGGCTCCTGACGGAGTCACTTTTGAGGTCCCTGAGCCGACCAAGATCACCGTGTCTGGCATCGACAAAGAGTTGGTCGGCCAAGTCGCCGCCAATATTCGCAAAGTTCGTCCACCCGAGCCTTATAAGGGCAAGGGAATCCGGTATGCCGGCGAATACGTCCGTCGCAAGGCCGGGAAGGCAGGTAAGTGATGAAGGGTTCACGTAAGGATGCCCGGAGTCGTCGCCATACCCGGGTGCGCAAACGTGTTCGTGGCACGTCGGAGCGCCCCCGTCTCGCGGTGTTCCGGAGCAACAAGTACATATACGCCCAAGTGATCGACGACACCGGCGCCCACACGTTGGCAGCCGCCTCGTCACAGGAGTCGGATCTCCGGTCCAACGCTCTCAATGTGGACACTGCGTCCAAGGTTGGCGTCCTCTTGGCCAGCCGAGCCAAAGACGCTGGTGTCGATAGCGTCGTTTTCGACCGAGGCGGATACAAGTTTCACGGAAAGATCAAAGCTCTCGCCGAGGCAGCGCGTGAGGAAGGACTGGAGTTCTAATGGCACGTCAGCAGCGTCAACAACGTCCGGGCAACGAGAAGAGTCAGTACGACGAGCGCGTTATCCAGATCAATCGCGTAGCGAAAGTCGTCAAGGGTGGTCGACGGTTCAGCTTCACGGCTCTTGTGGTCGTTGGTGACGGCAAAGGCAAGGTTGCGATCGGATACGGCAAAGCCAAGGAAGTGCCGGCCGCCATTCAGAAGGCGATCGAGCAAGCTCGTCGGGACATGGTCGAAATCCCCATGGCCGGCCAGACGATTGTTCACACCCAGGTCGGTGTGCACGGTGCGTCAAAGGTTCTCGTCAAGCCGGCCGCTCCCGGTACAGGAGTCATAGCCGGTGGTGCGGTTCGTCAGATTCTGGAGGCCGCCGGCATCAAAGATGCCTTGGCGAAGTCGCTGGGATCACCGACCCACCTCAATGTGGCCAAAGCCGGTATGGCGGCTCTCACAGGTCAGCGTCGGCCCGATGAGGTGGCAAAGCTTCGCGGCAAGAAACCCGAAGAAGTTACTCCTCCTGGATTGCTCGCCGCCTACAACGGAACAGAGTCTGTCAGAGCCCAGGCCAAGGCATCCAGCTCCCAGGGGAAGAAGTGAGGTAGGGGATGGCCAAGGCAAAACCATCGTCCGTGAACGTCACGCTTAGGAAGTCAACAATCGGCGAGAAGCCGAAGACGCGCGCCACCGTCGAGGGGCTCGGTCTTCGAAAAATCGGTCAAACGGTTACCCACGTCGACTCGCTGAGCCTCCGAGGGATGACTGACAAGGTCAGCCATCTCGTAGAAGTGGAAGTCGGCGATCCTCCCAAGGCCGGCGATTCTCGCAAGGAGATCAAATGAGTGAACAGAAAGAACAGCTGAAGCTGCATCACCTCTCACCGGCTCCCGGGTCGAAGAAGAGGAAGATACGGGTCGGCCGCGGCGAAGGCGGCCGTCGTGGCAAAACGGCGGGCCGTGGCACCAAGGGTCTCAAGGCTCGCAGCAGCTTGCGTCCCGGATTTGAGGGTGGCCAGACACCCCTAGCGATGCGTCTTCCCAAGCTCAGGGGTTTCAACAATCCAAACAAAGAGGAGTTTGCCATCGTGAATCTCTCTTCGTTCGAGGGTTTCGCGGCAGGAACCGAGGTTACGCCCACTTCGCTTCGCGACGCGGGGTTGATTCGTCACAAGGGTCGGGTAAAAGTTCTTGCCGAGGGAGACCTCGATATGGCGCTCACCGTGAAGGCGCACGCCTTCAGCGCGTCTGCCAGGAAAAAGATCGAAAATGCAGGCGGAACCGCCGAGGTCATCTGATCCCGCCGGCTTCGCCTCTCCTTCATAGTCAGCCAGAGCTAGGAAACTGGTCGTCATCTAAGAGGAACACCTAGGACTTCATGCTTTCCATCTATCGCAACATGTTCAGAATCCCGGATCTCCGGGCGAAGATTCTCTTTACGCTGGCGATGTTCGCCGTCTATCGGCTGGGTGCGACCATCCCGGTGCCCGGCATTGATCTCGACGCCGTCGAGCTCTTCCAAAGCCAGCAACAGGCAGGTGGCATTTACGGGCTTCTCAACCTGTTCTCCGGCGGGGCATTGGAACAGTTCTCAGTCTTCGCTCTGGGGATCATCCCTTACATCACTGCTTCGATCATCATGCAGCTGCTGACGGTTGTGATCCCGAAGCTGCAGTCCTTGCAGGAAGAGGGAGAGTCGGGCCGCAAGGTGATCACTCAGTGGACCCGATACATGACAGTTGTCCTTGCTCTCATCCAGTCGACCGGGTTTACCTTCCTGTTCCACTCCGGTCGGTTCACGAACGGCATTGACCTGATCCCGAACTACACCCCGGGTCGCGTCGTCCTGATTGTGCTCACGATGACCGCTGGCACCGCCATGGTCATGTGGCTGGGTGAGTTGATCACCCAGCGTGGGGTTGGCAACGGCATGTCTCTGATCATCTTTGTTTCGATTCTGAGCCAGTTCCCGTTCATCTTTGGTCAGATCTGGGGTCAGACGGTGGCCGCCAACCTGCCGATGCGTTTCATTGTGATCATGGCTGTCTTCCTGGGAATGATCGGAGCGATCATCTATGTCGATCAGGGTCAACGCAGGATTCCGATCCAGTTTGCCAAGCGAGTACGCGGTCGCCGGGTGCTGGGTGGCCAGTCCACATATATTCCGTTGAAGGTCAACACCGCAGGCGTGATCCCCGTGATCTTCGCCACGTCGGTGTTGCTGATCCCGTCTTTGATCATCACGGCTATTCCGTCTGACGCCGCCTGGATCCAAACGATCTACCGCTGGATTGATGACAACTTGGGAGCAGGTGCCGCCGGTGTCAGCTGGTGGTACGTCGCCATCCTGTTTGGGCTAATCGTCTTCTTCACCTATTTCTATACGGCGATTCAGTTCGATCCCGAACAGCAAGCCGAGATGATCCAGCGTCAGGGCGGGTTCATCCCCGGTGTGCGTCCCGGTCGTCAGACCGCCAAACACCTTTCGTTCATACTCAACCGGATCACGCTGCCCGGTTCGATATTCCTGGCGACCATCGCGGTGTTGCCGGCTATTGCCGGTGCCATCTGGAATATCCAGATCGCCTTCTCTGGGGTGTCGATCCTGATTGTGGTCGGCGTCGCCTTGGAGACGATGAAGCAGATCGAATCCCAACTCACAATGCGCAACTACGAGGGCATTTTGAGTTGAGTGTGTCTGGCGTGTGCAGGAAGGCTCTGCCACCCGGCTCGGGTGCATACGCATGAGACTGCTGTTTATTGGTCCTCCCGGTGCCGGCAAGGGCACACAGGCGTCCCGCGTCGCCACACGTCTCGGGATTCCTCACGTTTCCACCGGTGAGATGTTCCGTCACCATGTAGCCAATGGGACTGAACTCGGTCAGAAGGTGGAGACCATCATGGCTGCCGGGGAATATGTTCCCGATGAGATCACCGTTGCCATGCTCAAGGAGCGCCTGGCTGAGCCCGACGCAGTGGATGGCTACATCCTCGACGGGTTTCCACGGACGGTTCCTCAGGTCGAGGCACTGGATGCTCTTCTCGGAGAGGAGGGTCTCGACCGCGTGGTTGTGTTTGAGGTCGTAGAGGGTGAGCTGACCGATCGAATGCTTTCACGAGGTCGCGACGACGACACCGAGGAGACGATCCGCAATCGTTTCAAGATCTATTCAGATCAAACGCAGCCATTGCTCGATGTCTACGAAGTTCGAGATTTGACTGTTTCAGTCAGCGGTATGGGTGAAATGGACGAGATCACAGACCGCATCGTTGACGTGTTGACATGATCACCATCAAGTCGCGTCGTGAGTTCGCCAAGATGGCGAAGGCCGGTGCGGCTGTTGCCGCAGTCCACGCCGCGGTTCGTGAGGCTGCTAAGCCAGGGGTAACACTCAACGAACTCGACGAGATCGGTGCCGCTGTCATCGCGGACTACGACTGCACCTCGTCATTTCTCGGCTACCTGGGCACCTATCCGGCAACCCTTTGTCTTTCCCCGAACGATGTCATAGTTCATGGGATCCCCTCCGAATACCGACTCCGTGAAGGCGACATTCTCTCCGTCGACGCCGGAGCCATCTACGAAGGCTTTCATGGCGACGCGGCGTTCACTGTGGGAGTAGGGACCATCACCCCCGAAGCCCAACACCTGATCGATACCACAAAGAAGGGGATGTGGGCCGGAATCCGACAGGTCGACAAGGGCAAAAAGCTCGGTGATATCGGCAACGCCGTGCATGAGGTTGGGGAGGCACACGGATACGGCGTAGTTGAGGAGTATGTCGGTCATGGCATCGGTCGTGAGATGCACGAAGAGCCTCAAGTGCCCAACTACGGGGTTCCGGGCAAGGGTCTCAAGCTCAAGACCGGTATGTCACTCTGCATCGAGCCCATGTTCAATCTTGGTCGTCGTCACACCAAGGTCGATGCCGACCACTGGACGGTGCGTACCGAAGACGGTTCGCTTTCTGCACACTGGGAGCACACCGTGGCTATCACGCCTGACGGCCCTCAGGTGTTTACTGTCGCTGATGAACCTGTGCCGGTGGAAGCTCTCGAGGCGCACGTCAGCAACTAGCCCCTTATGGAGCAATCGATGAAGGCGATCGTTTATCGCGAGTACGGCTCACCTGATGTTCTGGAGCTCCAGGAAGTCGAGCAGCCTGTGCCGACCGGCGATCAGGTTCTGGTTCGCGTCCATGCATCATCGATCAATTCATGGGATTGGGATCTTTTGACCGGAACCCTCCAGGGTCGAATCGGAGGGCTCCGCAAACCGCAGTACTCCATCCTCGGAGCCGACATGTCCGGGCGGGTCGAGTCGATCGGTGGCAATGTCACGCTCTTTGAAGAGGGTGACGAGGTCTTTGGAGACATATCTCGCCATGGTTGGGGCGGGCTCGCCGAATACGTGTGTGTTTCCGAGAAGGCCCTGGCTCTGAAGCCAAGCACGGCGAGTTTCGAGCAGGCAGCGGCCACACCCCAAGCCGCGGTTCTTGCCCTACAGGGTC
>CAXMOW010000047.1:0-11996 GCA_964195235.1 uncultured Acidimicrobiia bacterium
CGTCGATGCAAGCGTCGGCTGCGGAGTTCTTGTCTTGTTGGGTGACGACGGCCCAGAATCCGTTCTCCGGGGAGCTCGACCAAATCACCCGTTGTCGTATTTCCGGAGGGAATGTTGTCGACTACTCCTCCGATAACGCTGTCCCCAGCACTCTCTACGCACAAACCGGGACCGACATCACCGGCCAATGTTGGTACTACACCTCGGCCCCCACCTCGTATGTCATCATCGCCCAGTTTGCCGATGGTTCGGCAGAGATCGGATTCGATACCGACCCGGGAAGCCCGGGCGGCATCATCGCCATCGGACCAACAATCCCCCGGTGCACATCAGAGCCGATTCCGGCATCGGACCCCACTACCGACGCCTGGAACTACGTCATGCAATACGTCCACCCTCCCCCAACGCCTGAGTTGAATCCGAAGCCGGGTGACGGCGTCACCGGCCTCGCCACATACCTCGGCCTCCCGATTCCCAACCAACACACGGCACAAATATCCAGCGGAGCCTCCACTCTCGACATCTACATCGAGGTCTCGGCTGTAATCGTCGACTGGGGTGACGGTCAGTCCGATAACTATCCGGCGACATCAACGGCGCTGGCTGGATATCCAGCGGGTTTCGCCAGCCACATCTACGAAACCAAAGATGACAGCACACCGATCACAGTTGCCTACGACTGGACCGCCCGTTGGCGGGTCGTTGGTGGCCCCTGGGACTTCCTCGCCGTCCCGAACACCACCACAAGTGTCGACTATCCGGTCGCCGAGATCGTGTCCGATCTGACCGGTTAGCAAGACCAAGAGCCCGGAGTTCAGCGTCTATTCAGTTCAAAGATGGCGATCCGCCAGTCTGAGTGCTCTCGAAACAGATTGACGTCCCATTCATCGCCAAACAACGCCTCAAGCTCACCCGGGGCGATGTGCGACATTCTCGACGTCCCTTTGAAACTGATCCACGGCAGTTCCTCCGTCACGCCGTAGAAGCAGTATTCGAGAAATATCGAGCCCGGCCGAGAGAGTCTGGTCACCGTGTCGGCCATCGCCTTCCGAGCCTCACCTTTGAGATCGTCGAGCGTCCCAAAATCGATGAGAAGATCGAAAGGTCCCTCGAGATCGTCGATTGACCCAGCTGTCAGATCCCCGACCACGAAATTCGGCGAAACTTCAGCCGATGCAGCTCTCTCCTCAGCCTTCATGATCGCGACGGGCGAGAAGTCGACGCCCCACGAATCGTGCCCTTGCTGTGCCAGGTAAACGACATTGGCGCCAGTCCCGCACCCGAGGTCGACGGTGCGAGGAAAGCGATCCGCCGTGATGTCCCGGTCTGAGATGAAATCAACGAGATCCCGTCGAAAACCGACCGAGTCCCAAGGAGCCCACGTCCGGTACATCCAGTCGTAGATCACACTTTTGACCATCAGGTCGAAGACAGCTCCTTCACTCCGAAGCCAGCTCGCGCCTGGTCCAGATCACCCACAGGATGATGGCCACGAAACTCACCGTGAACCCAAGAGAGACCGCCGGACTTTCGGGACCTAGAGGAATCGTCGCCAGCATCGCAATCACCGACCCGGCGCCGGCGACCCGTGCTGCCCAGATCCAGCGTCTGCTGAACGCCCCGCTTCGATCTGCCATCGCGGCGATCATCAGAAACCAGACGCCGAACAACCCCCAGCCAAAGAACTGCACACCAAGTCCACCTTCAGCTGGAACAAACTCGTGACCGGTCTGCGATGACAACAAGACGATGCTCCCGGCGATACCCAGACCCATGGCGACCACCCCGATCCAGCGGGCAGTTCTAGAGATCATCCCAACCAGCGGCCGAAACAGATCGTCGAACTTGATGACTAGGACCATCAACGAGATGGCCAACAACAAACCTACGGCATCGCTGATCGTGAACCAGATTCCCCCTACTGCACTAAACCCCGCAAACGCGACCCCGCTCACTACATAAAGAATCAGCGCGATCAGGGCCCAATTCCGAAGACTCACCCGAAGTGAGACTTGGGCAACTCCTGCAGACGTCCGTTCTGCCGTGGTCATTTCTAGCCCTCCACCGTGAGTCTTATCGTCATTTTCTCGTGCCCGGGCACTGAACAGAGCACGTTGTATTCACCCGCTTCCAACTGGAAATCTGCTCTGGCCGCAGATAGTCCGGGTACATCCAGCTGCATGTCGGTGCCCTCGATCGTGAATGTATGTCGGATCCCGTCCTGGTTGTCGAGCCAAAACCCGTTCTCACCCGCTGAAACCACGAGCTGGCTGACATCGAATTCGACTCCAGCAGCCACAACCTGAGTATCCGACGCGAGTGGTACGGCGCTGTCGACCGATGAGGCTGCCACCAACCCCACGATGACTGCCATCGCAAAGAGGCCGCCCGCTGCGATCGCAATCGGTCGAATGGGATCCGGGGACCAACTGCGGAAGGCGGCAACACCCGAGACAAGGACGACCATCGCTGCCAGAGTGACCAGGGCTGTCAGGATGAACGCTGGTGCGGAGTTGGGGTGACTGAGATCATCGACAGTGCCGGGCAGATTCCCCAGAAGCGCGAGGACCGCAAGAATCGCCACTACAAGTGCGAGCTTGCGTCTTTCCCCTTTGAGAAACGGCACGAAGGCAGCAAACAACACACCGAAGAACATCACCGGCGGGATGAATTGACCCGCAATCAGCTGCAATGCGACCGACCAGAACGCGACGGCGATTGCGCCGTACCTGACGACCCTGATCCAAGCGACAGTGTTCGAAAGCGCATAGGTTTCGGTCCGTTGAGTCTCGACTGTTTCAGTCATCGTCTTCTTCCTCCTCGACGTTTCCCAACAACTCAGGTCCAATTGTTTGTCAGATAAATAGCGAAGATACTTTATTTATCTGCTGTATGCAACTAAATTGCTCCCTTGTGACTGGAAAACGCTCTTATCGAATGGGAAAACGACAGGCAGCTGTTGACGAAACCAGAAGTCGGATCATCAATGCCGCCATTCTCGAGTATCAGGTCAACGGCATCGAGGACACCTCGATGCAGGCGGTGGCCAGACGAGCGGACGTCGCGCCGGGAACGGTGCTCTACCACTACCGCACCCCCGATGACCTCGCTGCTGCAGTCGTCGAGCACTGGATCGAAGCTATGTCGGCTCCGTCGCCGGAATTGATCGACTCCAACGCTCCTGTCGAGGATCGAGTCAAGGCGCTGGTCAGAGAACTCTTCGGGCTCTATGAGCGAAGCGAAGTTGCCTATCGGATATACATGAAGAGCCCCCAACACCCTGTGCTGAAGCGCTACGAAGCATGGTGGTACGAAAACACCGGGGCGATGATGGTCAAGGCTCTTGGCGAGCGGGCCGGTGAGGAAGAAACCATGAAGGTGGTTTCGGTGCTCACCAATCCAGGGTTCCGCGGCACCCTGTTGATGACCGGCTTTGACTCAGAGCGAGCGATTCAAATCGCATCCCAAATGGCCATCGACTGGCTACGCAATCGGAAGAGTGCCGTCTAGACCGCGCTCTCTCGAGGATCGCATGAAATCTACAGGTCGATCAGATTGCCTGTTATCTGAAATGGTCCGGCCTCGCCGACGGTAACGAAGTAGGCGAACGCAATAAGCGCAGCACCGGTGATCGAGAGGTTTTTCATGAAATTGGTCATCTCGATCTGCTTTGTCATCTGATCTTCGTCGCTCCAGAAGTGGTGGATCAAGAATGTGGCGCTGAGCGTGAACACGGCGAGCATCAGCGCGCCTACATCCGGGTAGAAACCGATGATCATCGAAACGCCGGCGAGCAACAGCCACACCCCCGATATGAGAACGATGGGACGCGCGTTCTTCAGACCTCTCGACTCCGCGTAAGCCGTCATATTGGCCGTGTCCCCAAAGTGACCGGCAAAAGACGAACCCACAGCAATGAGGGCGAACAGAACCCTTCCAACCAAAACGATTATGCCCACGAATGCCTCCTTGGCAGCGTCTCGACCGTGGTCTTCTGTTTCGATCTCAGGCCGACAGCATATGGTTACGACATGGATCTTCTGATCGGCACTTCCGTCGGCGTCTATCGGCTGGATGGAACATCGCTCATCGAAGGAACCCGGATCAATCATCTGGCTCGACACAACGGCACCTGGTGGGCTGTCGATGGCAAGGGCCGAATCCATCGAAACGCCGAGACCGTCGCCAGCATGCCTGCCGGCGCCATCCCGCTCTGCATTCAACCGACACCAGACACAGTCTGGGTTGGCGCCAACGAAGCAAGACTGTTCGGACTCGACGGAGACACCCTCACCGAGGACGAGTTCTTTGCAACTGCGCCCGGTCGTGACAAGTGGTACACCCCATGGGGGGCGCCGGCTGATGTGCGATCGATGGCTCTCGATGCCGACGACACCCTGTATATCAATGTCCACGTCGGAGGAGTTCTCCGCTATGACAACACAGGGGTCGTTCCGACCCTCGACATCGACGCAGACGTCCATCAGGTCGTCGCTCACCCAACTCAGAGGGGTGCGATCTTCGCCGCCACAGCCCACGGGTTGGCCAGTTCTCACAATGGGCACGATTTCGAATTTCGGGCTGAGGGTCTCCACGCCAGCTATTGCCGGGCTGTGACTGTTCTGGAGGATCGGGTGTTAGTTTCCGCCTCCACCGGCCCGAGCACATCGCGCGGTCGCCTTTACTCAGGCGGTCTCTGGGACGAAAAACTCAAGCCAGTCACCAAGGGCCTACCCGAGTGGTTCGACGGCAACCTCAATACCAGTTGCATTGCGGTGGTCGAAGACTCGGTTTTCGCTGGCATCGGTGACAGCGTTTGGAGAAGTGACAACAGCGGGGACACCTGGACCGAAGCGGCGAACGGTCTCCCCAAGATCGCTTGTCTGATCTAGGTCTTCGTCGCCAACACCGACCACATCACGGGGAGACGTTCGCGACCTCCCGCAAGCCGAAACTGGCCGTTCTCACCCAGCTGGTTTACAGGCCCAGCCTCCCACTCGAGCGCGTCGTATTCCTCGATCTGATCGATGCGAAGTCCGACATCGATCAACGCCTGGAGGACCTCAGCCATCCCGTGGTTCCAGTCATAAATCTCTGGACTACTCAGAACACCGTCGCCCGCGTAGGTAATTTCCTCTGACCATGCCAACGGTTCGGACTGCTCGAAATATGGATATTTGATGACAAGTTCGTTGTCGTCTCTCTGATAATCCAAAGCCCAGACAATGGGATGACATTCCCTCATGTAGAAAATGCCGCCTTCGTCGAGAAAAGCCGCCACAACCTCGGCCCATCCCCTGATTTCGGGCAACCAGCAGATCGCGCCAACACCTGTGTAGACGAGGTCGAACTGCTCGGGCAGAGTTGACGGGGCGTCGTACAACTCGGACACGACAAAACGCCCCGGCGTCCCGCATTCACTACTCAACCGCCGGGCCGCCTCGATCGACTTGGGTGACAAGTCGACTCCGGTCACGTCGGCGCCAAGTCTGGCCCAGCCAAGAGTGTCGGTTCCGATATGGCATTGCAGATGGAGAAGCCGTTTTCCTGAAACGTCGGGCACCTTCTTTGCGTCAAAGCGGACCACCTCGCCGACGAAGTTGGGGTCGTCGATGAAACGATCTATCCCGTACAACTCGGATCTGTAGTGACTGTCGACACGTGAATCCCAATTTGCCCGATTGGTTTCGCGGTAGTGGTCGAGCGGCATAACGTGAGTATCGCCGCCAACGAACGCCGAGGAGGACGAATTAGGTGGAGACATTTCTCAGTCATCTCGAATGTGGCAACTGCGGCCGCACCCACCCGGCGGACCAGCTGCAAACCGTCTGCACCATGTGTGGTGGCCCCTTTTTGGCCAGATACCACCTGGACCGCCCGGACATGCCGACACTGCAGACCGTCACGGCCCGAAACGTAGGACAATTCCGCTTCCACGAAGTCCTTCCGACAGAAGCCGGCGCCGACACACCGACTCTGGGTGAAGGAGCTACACCCCTCATCGGAGCCCCTGCCTTTGGTTCGAATGTGTGGATCAAGGATGAGGCTCAGAACCCGACCGGCTCGTTCAAAGCCCGTGGGATGGCGGTTGCGATGGCCCGCAATGTCGAGTTGGGCGGGACCGAATTCTGTCTGCCTTCAAACGGGAATGCCGGCGGAGCAGCCGCCGCCTATGGAGCTCTGCACGATGTCGACGTTGACATCGCGATCCCGGCCAACAGCCCAACGGCTCTAATCGAAGAAAGCCAAGCGCTGGGCGCCGAGGTCACGCTCGTCGACGGGACGATCGCCGACGCCGCTCGAATCCAAAAGGAAAAGGCGGAGGCGAACGGCTGGTTCTCACTCGCCACACTCCACGAGCCGTACCGGATAGAGGGCAAGAAGATGATGGGCTACGAGTTGTTCTGGGACCTGGGTCGACTCCCCGACGTAATTCTCTACCCCACCGGTGGTGGCACAGGTCTCGTGGGAATGGTCAAGGCATTCGAAGAAATGGAGGAGCTCGGGTGGATCGGACCCGAACGACCCAGGATGGTTTCGGTTCAGGGCGCTGGTTGCGCCCCCATCGTGCGAGCCTTCCACGAGGGTGCTGAGACCGCAGTCGCATGGGAGGATCCCGACGTGACGGCCGCATTTGGGCTTCGAGTTCCGTCCGCTCTTGGCGACCGCCTTATGTTGAAAGGGTTACGTGAGACCAAAGGAACAGGTGTGGCCATTGCCGAAGATGTCATGCTCGAAGCAACTGATCGACTCGCCCGCGACGCCGGTGTGTGGGGCTCCCCAGAAGGTGGGGCGGTCCTGGCAGCCTACGAAGAACTGGCGGACTCGAACTGGATCACCCCTGAGGAGACCGTGATCTTGTTCAACACCGGCTCCGCTCTCAAGTACTTGTAATGCCAGTCACAGACGCTGCAGTCTTAGTCACCGGGGCAACCGGTTTTATCGCCGCCGAACTTGTCAAACAACTCCTCGAAGCTGCCTCGAACCAGCTGTGAATGGAACCCTTTCGGTGTTCGAATCGGCGATCCAAACAGAGGGCGTCAAGCGCGTCGTCCTCACGTCTTCGTTTGCCGCCATTTCTGGGGGCTCCAAGGAGGGGACATGGACTGAAGACGACTGGAACACCACATCCAGTCTCGAGTCGGGTTCTTACCCCTACTCAAAGACGATGGCCGAACGCGCAGCGTGGGAATTCATGAAGAATCGCGACACATCATTCGATCTGATTGTGATAAATCCCACTGGTGTGATCGGCCCGTCAATTGTGTCTCGGATCAATCAGACCCATGAGTTCTTCAGCAACATGACCAAAGGCGAGTATCCGGGGATTATTGGATTTGAGTTCCCATTTGTTGACGTGCGCGATGTTGCAAGGGCACACATCCTCGCAATGGAGACACCTCGAGCTGCGGGCCGCTACATCACAAGTGCCGGCACGGCATCGTTCCGTCATATGGTCGACTCGCCAACGAGGCTGGATATGGCGAGAAATACAAGCTTCCGAGCCTGTCATTGGACACCCCGTTTGGAAACGTGCTGCTACGTTTGGCAGCAAACTTCCAACCCAAGGGAACCAGAGACTTCTTGAAAACGGCTGTCGGAAAGACTTACGTATTGGACAATTCGAAAATCAAGACTGATCTAAGTATGGATTTTCGCGATCTGGACCAAAGCATCATCGAAGCAATGAACGATCTCGAAGCCTGGGGCCACTTGGGCAACTGAAGGCTTGGTGTACCTGCGAACTCGTAACTAACCTTCACAGTCCCCTCTCCCATACATGCATCGTTTCCACCTGTTTGCGCTAACGGGTGCAGTCGTTTTGACCGCTGCTCTTGTTCTCGTCCTCGACTCCGGGCCAGTCGAGACTGCTGAAGTCGCGCCCGCTCCCAATCTCCCCACGGAACCGCCGACGACTTTTGCGGTCGTGCTCGCGGCTGAGACATCAGGTGGCAACGAGCTTGCCGAATTCGAACAAGCTTTGACCGAAGCAGCCAACACAACTTCCACATCGACCACCACGACGACGATCGCTCCAATCGAGAAGAGCTCGTCGAGCTCGGGGACCGGAGGATCGGGGAGTTCTGGATCCGGGTCGGGGAGTTCTGGATCCGGGTCGGGTTCGACCCCTACTACACAGCCCAACTCTCCCCCCACAACGATCAAGGCAGAGTTCCGCTCCGACTACGAAGCAGACTTCCGAAGTCGCATCAACTCCCTGCGCTCATCAAATGGACTGGCCGGTCTCAGCTCAAACGGAGCACTCAATTCGAGAGCCAGGGATTGGGCAAAATCGATGGCGGACTCCAACCAACTCAAACACTCAAACATCGGAAACCTGGTGCCGCCGTGGTTAGGCGCCAGCGAGAACGTGGGTAAAGGCGGATCGGTCGGCTCGATCTTCAACTCCTTGGCTGGAAGCAGTTCCCACGTGGCAAACATGCTGGGGAATTACACAGACTTCGGCGTCGGGGTCTGGGTCGACGCCAACGGGACTCTCTGGACAGTCCACGTCTTCGCCCGCTGATCAGCCTTTCATGATCGGCCGCAGATAGCGCAACGCCGCCACTGGCTCAGCCGCGGCAACTGCGAGCGCTCCGCCACCAATCGCACCCGCGATCCCGGGTGCCATCACATCTACTCCGGCCATGTAGAAGCCTTTGATCCCTGTCTTGGGGATGAGTTCTTCGTTGAGAAAACGATCGGGCTCAGAGGCAAGGCCATAGATCGAGCCTCGATGCGACCTGGCGAAGTGGTGTGTCGAAAGTGGTGTCGATAGCTCAGAGAACTTCACCATCGATTTCAAGTCCGGGTAGTGCTCGAAGTATTGATTGAGAAGGGCCTCGGAGACCGAAGCCTTGAACTCGTCGTACTCCGGTGCTCGTTTCTTCCAACGTGATCCGAGCCACCCTTCGTAACTTTTCCAGGGAACAAATGTGATGATCTCGCCGGTATGGCGTACTTCTGGTCCGGGATCATGAGACGGGTCTTTCAAAGATGGAAAACTGCAGTAGAGGACGTCGGCCCGCGGCGGGGGTTCACCGCTGCGAATCTGCCAGAGGTCTCGCTCCATGTCCCAAGTCTCGTAAAACCACTGTGAATAACGGGATCCTCCGTTGTTGACGATGTCGCCTTCGAAGCCGAGATAGAGGCTGACGTGGGCCGGACCTGGTGTGATCCTCGGTGAGGTGGGCAGCGTGCCTTCAGGCAACATGTTTGCGGTAACTGGTGCCCCCGCAGCACTGATCACTCTGGAAGCCTCGATCTCGCGACCATCATTGAGTCGCACGCCGGCGGCCCGGCCACTACGAACCAGCACGTCGGCTACCTCCGTGCGAATCGCTGTCCACCCACCGGCATCGGCCACAGTTCGCAGCATCTCCCGAGCGATGGATTCGGCCGATCCGATCGGGTAGTAGGCGCCCCAAAGAAAGTGGGCAACCATCAGCGCATGCATCGCAAAGGAAGACTTGTCAGGGGTCGACCCGTAGTACCCCCACTGAGCGGCCAAAACAGCCTGCAGGTGAGGATCGTCGGTGAGACCGGCCAAGACTTCGGAAGTGGTCGCTTCGATGTACGGAATAGCCGCCCTGGCCGACTTCTTTCGGGCTCCGGGCGCAAGAACCGCTGGGGCCACTCGTGCTTGCATGTAGCCGGCCGACGATCGGGCTGCAGCCTTCACCAGGTCGAGGTATTCGTCTATTGCCCGATGCTCCTCCGGGAAGTACTCGTAGAGCGTGTCCCGGAACGCCGGCTTGGAGTTGGGAAACTGAATGGTGAAACCGTTCGGAAAGTTGAACTCGTCGTAAATCTCGCCGACCGAGGCCCACTGGAGCCGATCATCGGTCAGGTCGGAGAGAAGACGTCCCA
This sequence comes from uncultured Acidimicrobiia bacterium, assembly GCA_964195235.1. GTDB lineage: Bacteria > Actinomycetota > Acidimicrobiia > Spongiisociales > ZC4RG35 > CAXMPK01. The sequence goes on from CAXMOW010000047.1 coordinate 9,871, forward strand.
GATAGCTTCGTTCGGTCATCTCCCCAACAAGATGAACACCAACGTCCCAGTGGTAGCCGGGGCGTTGGAAAGTCTGGGTGAAACCACCGGGAATCACGTGCTGCTCGATCACCAAGACTCGTTTGCCCATCTTGGACAGCAGCGCGGCTGACGTCATCCCACCCATGCCGGAACCAATGACGATGTAGTCCCAGGGCCCGTCGGGAATCTCCTTGGACCAGTATCTGATCTTCGCCTTGACTGTCATTTCTCTAGGGGAATCTATCGCTCAACGCCGCGAAGGCTCCAAACCTGGTCGAGATCAAGACAACCTGAAACGCCCACGGATCTACTGTCGGCGTCATGAGCTTCGCCGAACGTTTTGACGTCCTCGACCGCAACGTGACCCATTGGATGGCTGGTCACGGTGTCACACTTCTGCGCTGGAGCATCGGGATCATCTTCATCTGGTTTGGCGCGCTCAAACTGGTTCCGGGTTTGAGCCCGGCTGATCAGATCGCCACCGACACCACAATGGCTCTCACCTTCGGTCTGCTGTCTGAAGACTTCGCCAGGCTCGGGCTTGCGCTCCTCGAACTGACCATCGGGATCGGACTCCTCACCGGGTGGTTCCTGCGCCTCACCCTGCTGCTGCTCTTCGCTCAGATGGCGGGCACGGTCACCCCGTTGTTCATTTTCCCGGAGCAGATCTGGACAGACTTTCCATTCGTCCTGACGCTCGAGGGTCAGTACATCATGAAAAACGCTGTCCTGATATCAGCCGGGTTTGTGATCGGCGCCACAGTTCGAGGTGGGCGTCTGATTGAAGATCCGGGCTAGGCGAGCGCGGCGAAGAACTCCGCAATCGCAGCGGTGTCGTCGGAGAACGCCCACCGCTCGGTCACTTTGGTGTCCTCGTTGACGTGCATTATCTCCGCTACCCGGTAGGTGATGCTTTTGCCGCCGGCGCTGACGCTGGCAGTCACCAGCCCAACCATGTGATCGCCATTTGCCACAACGTCGTGAAGCTCGACGTTGAAATCCATTCCGGCGAGCCCCGACATGGTCTCCGCTACCGCTGCTGGCCCATGCATGGTTTCGCCATCGATCGTGTGCCAGATGATGTCGTCGGCGAGATGAGCGGCGAATGCCTCAGAATCGCCGTCGTTGAAAGCCTGAAATGCTGCCCTGTAGGCAGCAGCGTGTGGATGATCTCCCATTTTCGTTCCTCCTTGGATCGAGACGGAGGTGAAACCTACACATGTTTTGACATGTGAGTGTTTGCTCACATATAGTGGGGTCCATGGACGAGGTGTTCAAGGCAATCAACGACCCCAGTAGAAGACTTCTGCTCGACAGTTTGTATGAGCGGGACGGTCAAACACTCGGCGAGTTGTGTGCCCACTTGCCTGAGATGACCAGATTTGGCGTCATGAACCATCTGAAGATTCTCGAGAGGGCCGATCTGGTCAACACCCACAAGCAGGGTCGTTCCAAGTATCACTACCTCAACCCCATCCCCATCAAACTGGTCCATGATCGCTGGATCAGTCGTTACGCCGAGCCACGGGTCGGAGCGATCGCCGGCATCAAGGCTCGCGTGGAAACAGGAGAGCAACCAATGGACAAACCGGTACATATCTACAAGTCCTACATCCGCGCCACCTTGGAGGAGGTGTGGGACGCAATCATCAATCCCGAGCAGACGGTTCAGTACTTCTACGGGACGGCGGTCGACTCCGATTGGAAAGTCGGCTCGCCAATGACTTACGCCTACCCCGACGGGACCCTGGCGTCGGAGGGTCACATTATTTCGATAGACCCTCCAAAGCGGTTGGAGTTCACCTTCCATGCCCTCTGGGACGAGGAGTTGAAGGCTGAAGGTCCGGTCCGCGAGGTTTGGGCATTGGCCGAAGTCAGCGGTGTGATCGAACTGAGCATTGAGATGTATGACATCGCTGAAGACTCCAAGACTGTTGCCGAATTCACCCAGGGTTTCCCCTACATCGTCGCCGGCCTCAAAAGCCTGCTGGAGACAGGAGAACCGTTCCCCGCTCCCCCGTCGTGAACCTCCGAGCGGGTGCAGACTGTCGTCAGGCCACCACCACTGTTTTTGCGTTGAGAAACTCCCGCAGACCCAGGTCAGC
>CAXMOW010000048.1:0-10426 GCA_964195235.1 uncultured Acidimicrobiia bacterium
CGGCGAAGTCAACTCCGATCAAAGCTTTGATCCCAAGTCCGTCCAGTGCCCACACGGCATGCTCCCTACTCGAGCCGGACCCGAAGTTCTCACGCGTGAGCATGATTGTCGCATCGGCGTGATGTGGTCGGTTCAGGACGAAGTCGGGGTCTTGTCGCCAAGCCTCGAAAGCGAACTCGCCGTAGCCCGTTCGCTCAATTCTCTTGAGATGTTTCGCCGGGATGATCTGGTCAGTGTCGACATTGGCGCGATCCAGTGGGACAGCCCTGCCTTGCACCGTTGACACTGCCCTCACGCCAACACCTCTCTCACATCTGCAAAGTGGCCGGCGATTGCCGCTGCTGCTGCCATCTCGGGACTCACCAGGTGGGTTCGTCCTCCCGGGCCTTGTCGTCCTTCGAAGTTTCGATTGGATGTTGAGGCACAGCGTTCCCCCGGAGCAAGGATGTCTGGATTCATCCCCAGGCACATTGAACATCCGGCATCACGCCACTCGAAGCCGGCCGTTTTGAAGACTTCGGCTAAGCCTTCGTTCTCGGCCTGCATCTTCACCAAACCGGAACCCGGCACAACCATGGCCGTGACGCCATCGGCTACCTGTTTGCCTCTGATCACTCCGGCGGCCGCCCGCAAATCCTCGATTCGACCATTGGTGCATGAACCGAGAAACACACGGTCGATTCTGATGTCTCGGATGGCAGTCCCCGGAACGAGATCCATATAAGAGAGAGCACGCTCGACGGCCTCTCGCTGCTCTTCGGGGACCTGGCCCGGGTGGGGGACATGACCGTCAACAGCGACACTCTGAGCCGGATTGGTGCCCCAGGTCACGAAAGGAACGATGGTTGATCCATCGACGACGACTTCCCGATCGAATGCAGCGTCGATGTCAGTTGGCAGCTTCCTCCACGCTTCGACAGCCTCTTTCCAGTCCTCGCTTTTCGGTACCTGGGGTCGGCCCTCCATATAGCGGAACGTCGTTTCGTCAGGAGCCACCAAACCTGCCCGTGCACCGGCTTCGATGGACATGTTGCAGATGGTCATCCGACCTTCCATCGAAAGGTTCTCGATGACCTCACCCCGATACTCGATCACATGTCCGATCCCACCCCGGACTCCAATCTTGTTGATGATCGCGAGGATCACGTCTTTGGCGGTCACTCCGGGACCAAGCTCGCCAGTGACTTCGATTGACATCGTTTTTGGCTTTGACTGTCGAAGAGTCTGGGTAGCCATCACATGCTCGACCTCAGAGGTACCGATGCCGAACGCGAGAGAACCGAACGCCCCATGGGTTGAGGTGTGACTATCCCCGCAAACGATGGTCATCCCTGGCTGGGTGAAACCCTGTTCTGGCCCGATGATATGAACAATTCCCTGACGAGGGTCAAAGATGTCAAAGAGCGTCACGCCGAATTCCTCTGTGTTCCCACGCAGGACCTCGATCTGAGTTGCCGAAAGAGGATCGGGGTTTGGGAGCTCCCGGTCGATTGTCGGCACGTTGTGATCAACCGTGGCCAAGGTCAGGTCTGGGCGTCGGACTGACCGGCCAGCCTGGCGCAACCCCTCGAAAGCCTGCGGCGACGTTACCTCGTGGATGAGGTGGAGATCGATATACAACATCTCCTGACGTTCGCCGAGTAGTTCCTTGTGATCGGTCACCCCCCCCTCGGTCAGAGCATCGACCCGTGCCGCATGCTGAGTGGGGCTATGGACCACATGGCTATCCCAAATCTTGTCGAAGAGTGTTTGGCCGCTCATCCTGTGGCCCCGGCTGTGTCGTGTGAAGCCACCATTTCAGCCACTTTGTCGCCCACCTGAGAAGTCGATATCCCCATCTCCCCTCCTCGAAGTGAGGGAAGTGAGCCGGCAACCTTGCCGACTGCCTCCTCGACGGCCAAACCTGCGGCGTCCTCACCGAGGGTCGCGAGCATCATGGCGGCGGAACCTATCGAAGCCAGTGGGTTGATCTGACCGGTGCCCTCGAATCCTGGAGCGGTGCCCCCGATGGGCTCAAACATCGAAACGCCAGACGGGTTCATATTGGCTCCGGATGCGATGCCGAGGCCGCCTTGGATAGCCGCGCCCAGGTCGGTGATGATGTCTCCGAACATGTTGTCCGTCACAATCACGTCAAATCGCCCGGGATCTTCAACCATCCAAAGACATGCCGCGTCGACATGGGCGTATGCCGTCGTCACGTCCGGGAACTCTTTAGCGACTTCATCGAATGTGCGTTGCCAAAGGTCCCATGCGTAGGTGAGCACGTTGGTCTTGCCGCACATCGTCAAGTGTTCGCGGGGTCGCGATGCGGCCAATTCGAACGCGAACCTGATACAGCGTTCCACGCCAAATCTCGTATTCACCGACTCCTGGATCGCCACCTCAAATGGTGAGTCCTTGGCGGTGAATTCACCCTTGCCCACGTAAAGGCCCTCACTGTTTTCCCGGACGACAACGAAGTCAACGTCCGAGGGGGTGACGTTGGCGATCGGTGAACTAACCCCAGGATGGAGCTTTATCGGTCTTAGGTTGATGTACTGATCGAGTTCTTTGCGGAGTCTGAGAATGATTCCCTGCTCGAGGATCCCCGGCCTTACATCGGGGTGACCGACGGCTCCGAACAGGATGGCATCGTTGGCCTTGAGGGTGTCAAGGTCGTTTCCCGTGAGCGTCTCACCTGTTCGGAGATAGCGGTCTCCTCCGAGATCGAGCTCGGTTGTCTCTACGGTGAAGCCATAGGTTCGTTGAGCCGCGGCGAGCACCTTGACCGCCTCGGAGACAACCTCGGGACCGGTACCGTCGCCCGGCACGACGGCGACGCTATACCTCATCGGAACGATTCGGCCAGTCCTTCGAGTGTCTCGGAGCCGGTGACGACGTCGTCGACGATCAAGCGCAGCTGAGCTTCATTGAGGGTGCCTGCACTCGCTCCGGCTTGCTCTTCGGCTCGCCGAATTCGAGCGTAGGCACGTTCGAAAGAAACAGAATTGAGGGCGATGTTCATTTCGCCAAGGGTTCGGATCAGCTGATCGCGATCCTGTTGGTCATTCTTGAAAGCACGTTTGGCCCTCTCAGTTGTTGCGAAGATGGTTGCTTGGTCCATCGATGTCGTTCCTTGTTTTTGGTTTGCTACTTGTTATCGACTTTGCGTGCCCATGACAGCAGGAGAGATATCGGACAGTCTCTTCATGGCGACCCGGCCTGACTTCACCAGGTCCATGATTCCGTACGGCTTCATGTGCTCCACGAAGGATGCGAGCTGATTTGGGGCTCCGGCGATCTCAAATGTCATAGACACCGGGCTGAGGTCGATCATCCGAGCATGAAAGAGCGCAGCGGTGTCGGTGACCTGCCCTCGATCAGCCGGTTCGCAGGAGACTCGGGCGATCATCACCTCACTCTGAAGCGCTGCGGTGGTATCGAGCTCCTGCACCTTGATCACATTGACCAGTTTGTGAAGCTGTTTCTTGACTTGCTCGAGCTCAGGCGCATCTACAACAAGGGTGATGTGCGATCTGCCGTCAACGTGTGTTGGGCCCACTGCGAGGGAGTGGATGTTGAATCCTCGGTTGGAGAACATCGCCGAGACCCGAGCCAGAACCCCCGGTTTGTCTTCGACAATGACGGAAAGCGTGTGCTGGCTCACAGGTCGTCAGGCCCCATCACGATGTTGTCGTTTGATCCGCCGGCGGGAACCATGGGGAAGCACATCTCTTCTGGGTCGGTGACGACCTCGACCACCACGGGACGGTCGTCGACCGTAAGTGATTTCTCGATCACAACGTCGACCTCGTCTGGGTGGGTCGCCCGAAGACCGACGCAACCCATTGCCTCGGCAAGTTTCGGGTAGTCGGGCACGGTTGGGTCGAGGTATGTGGCAGAGAGACGACCTCCGTAGAAGAGGTTCTGCCATTGCTTGACCATGCCATATCCGGCATTGTTGAAAACCACCACTTTCACCGGGATGTTCTCGGTGGTGGCTGTGATCAGCTCTTGGAACGTCATTTGGAAGCACCCGTCTCCGTCGAGGGCGTAGACGAGGTCATCGGGTCGGGCGGTCTTGGCGCCTATGGCTGCCGGAATGGCGAAACCCATGGTCCCCAGACCGCCGGAGTTGACCCAGGAATTGGGACGCTCGAATCCCCAGAATTGTGAAGCCCACATCTGGTGCTGGCCGACACCGGCAGCGATGACTGCTTCACCACCAGTGATTGCATGAAGACGCTCGATGAAGTATTGGGTCTTGATCGGCCCGTCAGGTTTCTGCTCGTAAGCCAGCGGATGAGTCTGTTGCCAGGAGGTCAGCAGCTCGAACCACTCGGTGCGCCAGGGGGCGTCGGCGGCATCCCGGGTGCTGAGAACTCGATCGATTAGGGCACGCAGCACATTCTTGGCGTCACCGACAATGGGCACGTCGGCGTTTCTGACCTTGCCAATCTCTGCGGGGTCGACATCGACGTGGATCACCTTCGCATTGGGTGCAAAGTCGGGAACGCTGCCGGTGACTCGATCGTCGAACCTTGCTCCAAGGCTCACCAAGACGTCCGCCTTCTGAATGGCGGTTGTTGCCGCATAGACGCCATGCATGCCCGGCATACCGAGATTGAGTTTGTGACTGTCGGGGAGAGCGCCGCGGGCCATGAGAGTCGTCACCACAGGTGCGTTCACAGTCTCCGCGAACTCGAGGAGTTCAGCCGATGCTCCCGCGTTGATGACGCCCCCTCCGACGTAGAGGACTGGTCGCTCGGCCTTCTCGATCATGGCGGAGGCGGCTTTGATCTGCTTGGGGTGACCATGAGTTGTGGGTTTGTAACCGGGCAGTCCCGCCAGCGACGGTGCGGTCCATGTGGTGGGCGTGTTGAGGATGTCTTTCGGGATGTCGATCAATACCGGTCCCGGTCGACCAGTGGCGGCCAAATGGAAGGCTTCATGGACGACGTTGGGGATTTCATCGGCATCGGTCACCAGGTAGGAGTGTTTGGTGCAGTGCATGGCGAGACCCGTGGTGTAAGCCTCTTGGAATGCGTCGCTGCCGATGGCGGACGTGCCAACCTGGCCGGTGATAGCGACGAGCGCGGTGCTATCCATCTTTGCGTTCTGAAGGGGTGTGATCAGATTTGTTGCCCCGGGCCCGGAGGTGGCCATCACCACACCCACCCGGCCGGTCGCCATCGCGAAGCCCTCGGCCATGTGGCCGGCACCCTGTTCGTGCCTGGCCAGAACATGTCTGATCGGGCTATCGAGCAGTGGGTCGTAAGCGGGGAGTATTGCCCCACCCGGAACACCGAAGATTGTCTCTACCCCCTCGTGTTCGAGGGAGCGGATCAATGAATGTGAGCCTGTAAAGGTTTGTTGTTTCATGTTTCGGTAAGAAAAAAACCTCCCATCTGGGGAGGCTTGAGCGCACGCAGCTGTCTGCGCGCGCTACTCGGTAAGAATGAGTACGGAAAGGGCGTTGAAGTCTGATCTCATTTCGTGAGACAAGAGTATGCGCCTATCTGATGGGCACTGTCAAGGTTGCAACGACCTCATGCGTTTGTAGATAGGGGTACCTATTGCGCTTCTGTGTACACCCAAACGCCTACGGAGCCGTTTTTGGCTCCATAAACGGCATCAGCTTGCGTAGTTCTGCGCCAACTTGCTCGACCTGATGATTTCGGTTGGCTTCCCGCTGTTCCAGGAGGACAGGAGCGCCCTCTCGTGCCTGTGCCAGCCATTCGTTGGCGAACGCTCCGCTTTGGATCTCGGCCAGGATGTTCTTCATCTCCTTGCGGGCATCTTCGGTCACAATGCGACTACCCCGTGTGTACCCGCCGTATTCGGCCGTGTCTGAAACTGAATAGTCCATCCACGAAAGACCACCGTCGTAGAGGAGATCAACGATCAGTTTCAGTTCGTGAAGCGTTTCGAAATAGGCAGACTCCGGTTGGTACCCAGCATCGACCAGAGTTTCAAAGGAGGCCTTTATCAGTTCGGCGATGCCACCAACCAGAATCACCTGCTCTCCGAACAAGTCAGTCTCGGTCTCTTCTTTGAAGGTTGTCTCCAGAATTCCGGCTCGACCGCCACCTATAGCTGAGGCGTACGAGAGCCCGAGATCGTGGGCGTTTCCAGAAGGGTCCTGATGGACCGCGATCAGACAAGGTACACCAGAGTCCTCGGTGTAGGTCCGACGGACCAGATGACCAGGCCCTTTTGGCGCAATCATCGCGACGTCAACATCGTCGGGCACAACGATCTCCCCGTAGTGAATGTTGAAGCCGTGCGCGAACAGCAATGTGTCGCCGGTCTCGAGGTGAGGCTCGACCGATTCGCGGTAGATGCCAGCCATGTGCTGATCGGGTACGAGCATCATCACAACATCGGCCCAAGCCGAAGCCTCGTCGGGGGACATCACGGTGAGTCCAGCGTCGGCGGCATCCTTCTCACTGGGAGAGTCTTCTCGCAAACCGACCACGACATCGACTCCCGATTCCTTCAGGTTGAGTGAATGGGCATGACCCTGACTGCCGTATCCGATGACAGCAACCTTCCTTCCACGTATGAGGTTCAGGTCGCAGTCGGTGTCGTAGTAGATCGTCGCCATATGTGAATTGTGCGTCCTTTGTGGCCAGTGTCCAAAAGTGCGTCGTAGCATCGGTTCCAATATGACGATGAAAACCAGGTCAAAGGATGTAACGGATGGGCCCGCCAAGGCCGGCGCCAGGGCGATGCTCCGTGCCGTTGGGTTTAGCGAAGAGGACTTCTCAAAGCCGCAGGTGGGTGTGGTTTCTGCGGGCAACGAGGTGACTCCGTGCAATGTCACCGGACCCGAGCTTTCAGAACACGCCAAGCAGGGTGTTGCCGAGTCCGGGGGCGTGGGTTTGATTTTTTCAACCATCGCGGTTTCGGATGGGATTTCGATGGGTCATGAAGGGATGCGCGCCTCTCTGGTCTCTCGAGAAGTGATCGCCGACTCAGTCGAGCTGGTCATGCACGCCGAACGTTTCGACGCCCTCGTTGCAATCGCCGGGTGTGACAAGTCGCTGCCCGGCATGTTGATGTCGGCGGCTCGGCTCGACCTTCCAGCCGTGTTCCTCTACGGAGGGTCCAGTCTCCCGGGCCGCTACCGGGGCAAAGATATCTCGATCGTGGATGTGTTCGAAGGCATCGGCGCCGAGTCAGAAGGTCGAATCAGCTCTGACGATCTTCTCGAACTCGAGCGCTCGGCGTGTCCAGGTGCCGGATCATGCGCAGGCATGTTTACCGCCAACACTATGGCGTCGGTTGGGGAGGCAATCGGGCTTTCCCTACCCGGGTCAGCGTCGGTTCCCGCTGTAGATCACCGGTTGCGTGACTACGCAAGGTCATCGGGTGAGGCGGTCATGTCGCTCCTTGAAGACCAGATCACGCCACGACAGATCATGACCCGACCTGCCTTCGAGAATGCGATCACGGCCGTGATGGCCATAGGAGGTTCTACCAACGCGGTGCTTCACCTCATCGCTATCGCACACGAGGCCGGCGTCGATCTCACTCTCGATGACTTTGACCGAATCTCTCGGCGGACCCCCCATATTGGGGATCTGAAGCCGTTTGGCCGTTATCACATGGTTGACATCGATCGCATAGGGGGTGTGCCCGTTGTACTCAGAGCGTTGTTCGATGAAGGGTTGATCAACGGCGATGTGCTTACCGTGACCGGCAAGACAATGGCCGAGAACCTGGCTGATGTGGGGGTGCCCGAGAACCAGGATGTGATCGTGCCTATCGATAGCGCTCTCGCCAAGGAGGGAGGCATCGCCATCCTCCGCGGCAACATCGCAGAAGAGGGTGCGGTGGTCAAGGTTGCCGGTATCGATCTCGATGTGTTCGTGGGGCCGGCACGCGTGTTCGAGGGCGAACAGGATGCCCTTACTGCTTTGTTCAACCACGAAATGAAACACGGCGACGTGGTGGTTATCAGGACCGAAGGACCGAAAGGCGGTCCCGGTATGCGGGAGATGCTGCAGATAACCGCAGCCATCAAAGGTGCCGGTTTGGGCAAAGATGTTCTGCTCATCACGGATGGCCGGTTCTCCGGTGGAACCACAGGAATGTGTATCGGCCACGTCGCCCCTGAGTCCGAGGTGGGTGGTGCGATCGGGCTCATCCAAGACGGTGACATGGTCAGGGTCGATATAGCGGCCCGCACGTTGGACGTTCTGGTGGATGACGACGTGTTGGAGAAAAGACGTGGCGAGTGGAGCCCTCAACCTGTCCGCTATGCGACCGGAGCTTTGGCGAAGTACGCAAAATTGGTCGGCTCCGCCAAAGACGGTGCCGTCACCGGCTAGCGCGACACACCACTAGTGGTCTGTCTTACAAATGATTGCCACGTCTCTCCGGCCCTCGACGCCGCTCGCGGTGTCCTCCGCTTTGGCGCACCTACAGGTGCGCCTTCGTTGTGCGTCCTGGCGATTCGGGCGCCGATGCCTCGGAGACACGTTGGCACCATCTGTGCGACACACCACTAGCGTCTCCGGCAGTGAGCCAATTGGATACCCCAGAAGACCGCAGTCTGATCGGTCGTATCGCAGCCGAGGCCAGCGATCGGGTACTTGATTTCGTCGATCCAAACCTCGTACTAGACCACATTGATCTCAACGCGCTGCTCGAACGGGTCGATGTCAACGCTCTGCTGGACAGGGTTGATGTCGATGCACTATTGGAGAGGGCGGATATTGACGCGTTGATGGAGCGTGTCGATCTGAAGGCGTTGGTCGATCGGGCCGGAATCCCTGAGATCGTCGCCGAGAGCACCAGCCATCTGACCGGTTCAGCTCTCGATCTACTGCGGAGACCAATCGTGGGGCTCGATGAGATTCTTTTTCGTTTCTTGAATCGAATCATCGGCAGGAATCCTGACGAATTCCCCAGTGGTCCCTCAGATCTTGTCACTTGGGTAGATCTTCGCAAAGACGATGAAGAAGGGTCGATCAAGACTGGTCGTTACGCCGGGCCTTTGACCCGCCTACTTGCGGTGATCGTCGACGGATTCGCGGTAGCCTTCGGTTTCACACTGATCGTCTCGGGCGTCACCTTTCTTGTTCAACTCTTTGCGTCCGACTTTGAGTTCTCTGGCAGGTATCCATTCATCTTTGGCGGGGTTTTCATTCTGTGGGCATTTGTCTATAAGTGGTTCAGCTTGGCGGTTTTTGGCAAGACCTTGGGCAAGGCCCTGCTCGGGGTGCGCGTGGTCTCGTCGGATGGCAACGTTGTTTTGAATAGGAGCAAGCCTTTCGTGCGAACACTGACATATCCACTTAGTTTCGCCTTCTTTGGTCTTGGTCTGATTGGGATTATTTGGAGCCGCGAACGACGTGCCTGGCACGACCACTTCGCTGGCACTGCGGTGGTCTACGACTGGGGTAGCCGGACCGCAGCGATGCCCACACCACTGGCCAAGTACCTCGAGCGCAAGCAAGAGGAAGAGGAGTAGAACTCAAACCTCAGGTAGTACGGACCGTATCCGGTCGGAATCCGCTCATCTATGGCTCGCTAAACGCGAAAGCGCGCCGGGTCGGTGACGACAGGGTCGACCCCGGCGGCAGAGAGGCCGGCAGGCAGTCCCTCGCCCATGACCAGAGACGCCAGGAGAGCCCCATAGGCCGGTGCGGTTTGGATTCCGGTGCCACCTTGGCCCACAAGCCAGAAGAAACCCGGTGCGGTGGGTTCCTCTCCGACGACTAGATCTCGGTCGGGAGCGAAAGTCCTCAGACCGGTCCACTCTGAGTTGACAGATCGCACGCCGAGAGTGGTCGCGGTGTTGATTCGGTCGATCGCCAGTGCGACATCCTCCATGCGGGGACGAGGGTCCAGGGGTTTTGACAGCTCCTCCTCGGCGAGAGAGCAAAGGATCTGGGTTCCGTCTGCTTTGAAGTAGAAGTTCTGGTCGGCGTCAACCACCATCGGCCACCGCGAGTATGTCGGGTCGCCCGGCACCATGAATGCAGTCCGGCGCATCGGCTCGAGTCCGACCGGTTCGATACCGGCAAGCGCGGCAACCTCGTCGCCCCAGGCACCAGAGGCATTTACCACCACGTCGCATATCACCACCTCGTTTCCAGCTGTGATCGTCCATCCGTTTCCTGAGCGCTCGACAGCCGTTACAGGGGATCCTGTCCGGATTTCGCCACCGTGGGAGCGGATGATGCGAACGAAGGCCTGATGCAAACCGGCCACATCGATGTCTTTCGCCGATGGCTGGAGCAACCCTGCCTCGACTACGTCTCGGCGAATGACCGGCACCAGATCTGCCACCTCGTCGCTGTCGATCAACAGCGAGACGGCACCAGCGGCTACCCCTTCAGCGGCAATTCGACTGATACCCGGCATCTGATCAGCAGTGGCGATCCAGAGCAGGCCCCTGTCTTCGAGCAATGGTGCGTCGGTCATCCCATCT
>CAXMOW010000048.1:10436-10975 GCA_964195235.1 uncultured Acidimicrobiia bacterium
GAGAAAAGACTGGCTGGCCTTGGCTAGAGGGCGAAATCCCTGGGCGCCATAGTTGAGGATGAACAGCGCCGCCGAACGCCCCGTAGTGTGAAACGCGAGGGTCTTCTCAGACTCAAGGAGCATGACTGATCCGTTGGGCGCAAGATGCGCTGCAGCAGAAACACCAGCGATGCCACCTCCGATTACCACGAAGTCGGTCACGGGTTGATGATCACCCGTCCGATTGCTTTGCGGTCCGCGACCCAGCGCATTGCTTCGGCGCCGTCGTCGAGGGAGAACCTCTTTTGGATCAGTGGCTGAAGCTGTCCGTCCTCAACCCAACCAATAATCGTTTCCAGATTGTCGTGGTGCCTTTCGGGTTCCTCCATGGTGAAGCGTCCCCAAAAGACACCGACTATCGAGTTTCCCTTCACCAGCGGGAGATTCAACGGAATTTGTGGGATGTCGCCGGCGGCGAATCCAATAACGAGGAGGCGTCCATTCCACCTTGTGGAGCGGAGAGCAAGTTCAGTCGACTCGCCACCTACGGGGTCAAAGAC
>CAXMOW010000049.1:0-2856 GCA_964195235.1 uncultured Acidimicrobiia bacterium
ACGACACATAAGAGGCCGTTCCCATGATTTGATGCTGGCTGGCTTGGTGCAGCGACGAAAGGGCCACGTCTTCCAACGACACCGACCGCCCATCAGTCGACCAGGCATGTCTGTCACGCAATTCGATGGCAGCTGGTCGTTCGTCAAGCATCAGGCCGGCACGGTCGACAATCAGCTTTGCCGTCTCGTCGGCCGCCCGTTTCACCGCCATCCCGGAGATATAGGTCGTACTTGATGCATAGGCACCGACATCAAACGGGGTCATGTCGGTATCAGCTGCATAAACGAGGATGTCATCGAGAGGGACACCGAGCACCTCGGCGGCAATTTGGCCAAGAATGGTGTCGGCTCCGGTCCCAAGATCGGTGGCACCGATCAACATGTTGAACGAGCCGTCGTCATTGATCTTGATGCTCGCCGCACCCATGTCGAGACCGGGAATGGCGCTGCCGTGCATACAGAGGGCGAATCCAATGCCACGTCGAATATGAGGACGGTCTGACGGTGCCTTCCAGTTTGGATCTGACCGTCGACTCCAGCCGATGGCACGCTCACCCTGGGCAACACACTCCTCGATCCCGCTCGACGTCACCACCGGGATGAGATCGCTATCACTGTCTCCCTCACCAAGTTGTGGCGCAATATCTATCGGGTCGCCTTCAGTTGTCCAGTTCATACGGCGGAACTCGAGCGGATCTCTGCCCAGCTCGTGGGCGATGTCCTCCATATGGGATTCGAGAGCGAAGAGTGCTTGCGGCGCTCCATAACCGCGATAAGCGCCTGGTACCGGAATATTCGTGTAAACGACATCGCACCGAAACCGTTTGCTCTGGGCCTTGTAGGAGCTGAGGCCACGGAGTCCGCTAACCATCTGAACCGTGAGTCCATGGGTGCCGTAGGCACCCGTGTTTGCGACAACTCTCATGTCCTGGGCAACGAGATGCCCGGCCACATCAACACCGGTGCGGTAGGTGATCGTCTGTGGGTGGCGTGTGCGTGAAGATACGAATTCTTCCTCACGTGTCAGCTCGTATCGCACCGGTTTGCCGGTGGCGATAGTGAGGTGCCCGACAATGTCCTCGATCAGCATCTCCTGTTTCGCACCAAACCCACCACCAATCCGCGGTTTCACGACTCGGATGTGTTTCACCGGCAGATCGAGAAGAGGAGCAACCATTCGACGCACGTGGAATGGGACCTGGGTCGACGTCCTGATCACCATTCGCTCGTCGGAATCCCAGTAGGCGATGGCGATGTGCGGCTCGATCGGAGTCTGCTGGACCTGATGAACCCGGAAGGTCTGCTCGAACACCCGGTCGGCCAATTGGAACTTCTCATCAACGTCGCCGACGTCCGCGCTCAGGTGATGGACGACGTTCCTCGAGGCGTCATGCGCCCCGTCCATATCGTCTTCGTCGTGGATGACCGGGGCACCTTCGGCGATGGCTTCGTTCTCGTCGAACACTGCGGGGAGAACCTCATATTCGACGTCTATGAGCCCGATAGCCTCTTCGGCTATTTCGATCGTTTCGGCAGCAACGGCGGCCACTCGGTCGCCGACGAAACGCACTTTGTTGTCGAAACTCACCTGGTCATACGGCAAGGGGTTTGGATAGCTCTGACCACCCGACGCATAACGAACTCGTTTCACGTTTTCGTGGTGAAGGACCGCACGCACACCAGCTAGTGCTCTGGCCTTGCTGTCGTCAATCGAAACGATCCGTGCGTGTGCATGAGGGCTGTAGAGCACCTTGGCGTAGAGCATCTGGCGCATCTCGATGTCATCCACAAACGCCGGGTTGCCCTTGACCAGCTTCAAAGCATCGACCTTGGTGGCGGGCTTGCCGACAACGGCGGTCTCCGGGACTTCGGGATTTGGCACCACCTTGGGTGCTACCGCCGGGAAAGTCTCCGGCTCACCGAGGTCATCTCCACTCATGTAGTAGGTCAGAGGATTGATGAGCGCTGGTTCCACAGTCGGAACCGAGTCACCTCTCAGTGCAGCGGCCGCCCGCTGAATCGCCTGCACCGGACGGAGGTATCCGGTCTCGCGGTCGAGAATCCCTGAGAGGGCGTCTCGGATTTCATCTTCACCGGGGTCGGAGTTGGAAGCCAGCAACTCCTTGGTGGCAAGAATCATCGCTGGAGTCGAATAGCCAGACTGAATCGCACCGGTCTCGACAAAGGCCTCCTGGATCGGATGCAGGCTCATCCGTGGTGCGAGACCCTCGACAGTTTCGATTTCGTGCCCATCCGCCTGGGCAGCCAGCATGACTTCGGACGATACGAGATGTCCATCAACAAGAACGGCGGCAGCGCCAGTCTCTCCCGTATCAGAACCAAACCGAACGCTGTAGTAGCCCTCTCGTCTCAGGACTGTGAAGAGAGTCTCATGGGGCGAGCACTCAAAGACATGATCTTGGCCATTGACGGTGACATTGACCTTCAATCGGCACCACCAGTGTCGAGTCTGGCCATCACTCGTGTTGTGAGCACCTTGGCCAGATGCCGGCGGAAATCAGACGAACCGCGGAAGTCCGAAGGCGGGTCGAGATTGTCGAGCTCAAGAGGGTCGAGACGGACGGGCGTGTCGGCGATACCGGTCGCGGCGAGACCCACCTGGCCGGATCCGTTTCTTCGACCAACGACGAGAACGATCGGAGTGTCTGCTGGGGTTCGTTCGGTGCTCTCCCAAGCCGCATCCCCGTGGACGGATATTTGAACCGACTGAACCAGTCTGGAGTCAAGGTGGGAGCTATCGGTCAGCAACTCGGTGAGGTCGACCTCGGTCAACCCGTCCGGACCGACAATTGTCACCTTGGCGTCATATGCCATAAGACCAGCCAGAAGAGGACT
>CAXMOW010000049.1:2866-10204 GCA_964195235.1 uncultured Acidimicrobiia bacterium
CGCTTCGCGTTTGGCCAGACCCACTATCGCCGCAGGGGTCATCTCGTGAGAAACCAGCTGGCTCAAGGTTGTCATCGCACCAAACACCAGGGTCGAATCCCGATAGGTGATTTCGTTGAGTCCAAGAAGTTGGAGATCGACAACTGCTTCCGGAACCGTTTTCGGAAGCCCATTGATGGTCGTGCCCCCACCAAGCGGGACTGTGACTACGTCATCCCGAGCGAGAAGCTCGAGTGCCTCCTCGATGGTGGCGGGTCGGTGGTAGTCACGAATGGTCGGCATCGTCCGCTATTCGGATCCCTCCGGACATCGTTCCCTCACGCGCTCAACGCCTGGTAGCTGTCGGACCGACGATCGCGGTAAAAGGCCCAATGACGTCGCACCTCGGTGATGAGATCCATGTCGAGATCACGGACGATCACTTCGTCGGAATGGTCAGACGCCTTCTCTCCGACAAGCTGCCCGCGGGGACTGACAAAGTAGGAACTGCCGTAGTAGTCGGTGTCCTCGAGGTCCTCTGATCCGACCCGGTTGATAGCACCGACGTAATACTCGTTGGCCACGGCCGCCGCCGGCTGCTCGAGCTCCCACAAATACTTGGAATGACCACGTGTGGTGGCTGATGGGTTGAAGACTATCTTGGCGCCGGCAAGGCCCAGAGCTCGCCAACCCTCGGGGAAATGACGGTCGTAACAAATGTAGACCCCGATTCGGCCGACTGCCGTGTCGAAGATCGGGTAGCCGAGGTTGCCTGGTTTGAAGTAGAACTTTTCCCAGAAGCCCTCAACGTGGGGGATGTGCATCTTGCGGTAGATCCCGAGAAACTCACCACCGGCATCGATGACAGCGGCCGTATTGTAAAAGACGCCTTCGTCGACACGTTCGTAAATCGGGACGACCAAGACCATTCCTGTCTCTTCGGAGAGTCTGATCATGCGCTGCATCGTCGGACCGTCGGGGATCCGTTCGGCGGCGTCGTAGTGACTGGAGTCCTGGACGTTGCAGAAATATGGAGCGTTGAAGATCTCCTGGAAGCAAAGCACCTGGGCGCCTTCATCGGCTGCCTGGCGAGCGAGTTCGACGTTCTTGTCGACCATGGATGCCTTGTCCCCCGTCCACTCACTCTGCACGAGTGCGGCTCGGACGATGTCACTCATCTATGCGCTCCTCTGAGACGAATCACTGCCGAAGACGGACCATACAGCCTTCTTGACATTTTGTAAAAGAAGAACGATGATTCGCATACAGACCGCAAAGCGCGAGAGGACAGGAGCATGACCCGACGACTGACGGTCGGAGCCGCACAGCTGGGTCCGATAGCCCGCGACGAGTCACGTGAACAGGTCGTCGACAGACTGATGGCGCTGCTCCAAGAGTCTTCCGAACGTGGGGTCGAATTGGTTGTCTTCCCCGAGCTCGCCCTCACCACGTTCTTCCCCCGTTGGCATACCGAAGACCAGGCGGAGATCGACCGCTGGTTCGAGACCGAAATGCCCGGCCCGGCCACCAAACCTCTATTCGACGAGGCGCAACGTCTCGGGATCGGGTTCTCTCTGGGCTACGCAGAGCTGATGACTGACGACGAAGGGGTGACCCACCACTACAACACCCAGATCCTGGTCGAACGGGATGGAACGGTCATCGGCAAATACCGGAAAGTCCACATCCCCGGGCACGAGGAGCACGAACCCGACCGACCTTTCCAACATGCCGAGCGTCACTACTTTGAACCCGGTCCCGAAGGTTTCCCGGTCTGGCGAGCGTTCGACGGGATCGTGGGTATGGCTATCTGCAACGACCGCCGGTGGCCCGAGACGTATCGGGTGATGGGTCTTCAGGGAGCTGAGCTGATCTTGATCGGCTACAACACCCCTCTGCATTACGCACCCGACACCACACAGAACGCGCTCCAGGCGTTTCACAATCATCTGGTCATGCAGTCGGGTGCCTATCAGAACGGGGCTTGGGTTGTCGGTGTGGCCAAAGGCGGAGTCGAAGAGGGTGTCGATTCACTGGCCCACACGGTGATCATTGCTCCCTCGGGGCAAATTGTCGCTCACACGATCACCACTGATGATGAACTGGTGACAGCCCGGATCGACCTCGATCACACCAAGTTCTACAAAGAGACACTTTTCGACTTCGAGCGCTACCGAATGCCTGAGCACTACGGAATCATCACAGAACAAAGAGGCGCCATCCCACCCGGACCGGACGCGCGATGACGTTGATCAACGATGTGACCACAGTGAAATTCAGGCTGAATGGCTCCGATGTCTCGGCGTCGGCCGGACATCCCCATCTTCTCTCTGCGCTGCGCACCGAGCTTGGGATCACCTCCACCAAAGATGGTTGTGCCCCCTCCGGACAGTGTGGATGTTGCACGGTTCTGATCGACGGCAAGGCCATGGTCAGTTGTGTCACCGCTGTTGACAAGGTCGACGGGAAAGAAGTGACCACTCTCGAAGGATTCGACGACATCGAGCGAGACCGACTCGCTCGCGCTTTCGCCGCCACCGGAGCCCTGCAATGTGGATTCTGCACACCTGGAATCGTGGTCAGAGCCAAGGCGCTGATTGATCAAAAGGGAAAAGATCTCGATCGCCGCACAATCGAAGGCCGACTGGGTGCCCACCTCTGTCGCTGCACCGGATACACCAAGATCGTCGAGGCCATCGAACTGTTGGCCTCGGGCGAACCCATCCCCAGCACTGACCTACCCGGCGGAATCGGCAAACGAGGAGCCAAATACGAAGGTGAAGAGTTGGCGCTCGGGGACCGGGACTACATCGACGATATGAACCCTCAGGGTTTGGCTCATTCAGCGCTGAGACTCACCGACCACGCCAGGGCCGACGTCCTCTCCATTGACACCACGGCCGCAAATGCCATTCCAGGAGTCGTCGCCATCTTCACTGCACGAGATGTTCCGGGTGACCTCAGAGTCGGCATCATTTACAAAGACTGGCCGGTGTTCATTCCCGAAGGTGGACGCACCTCGTATACCGGAGATGTCATCGCGATCGTTGTCGCCGAAGATGTGGCGACAGCCCACAAGGCTGCCGACGTCATCGAAGTTTCATACCGGGTCCTCCCTCCCATGACGGATCCCTTGGTTGCATTGGAGAGCATCGAGGACGCCGTTTGGGAACTCGATGGGAACATTCTGTCCACCTCGACATATCAGCGAGGCGACGTGGACGAGGCCCTCGCCTCCTCGGCTCACACGCTCCACGAAGTCTTTCAAACTCAACGTGTCGAACATGCGTTTCTCGAACCAGAGTCCACACTCGCTGTGCCACAGGATGATGGGTCACTCCACGTCTATTCCGGTGGCCAAGGCGTCTGGGATGACCGCGACCAAATCGCGGCCGTGCTCGGCGTAGAAACCTCACAGGTTGTCGTGGAGTTGGTTTCCAACGGCGGAGCCTTTGGCGGTAAAGAAGACATGTCGAACCAGGCACAGACGTCGCTGGCAGCATGGCTTCTGAAACGTCCGGTGAAATGCACCCTCACCCGCGAACAGTCTTTCCACCTCCATCCCAAGCGGCACCCGATTCGAATCGAGGTATGGGCCAGTTGCGACGCCGATGGGAAGCTGACCGCCTACAAGGCACGCATGGTTGGCGATTCCGGTCCTTATGCGTCAGTGGGGATGAAGGTCCTCGAGCGCGCAGCGGGACACGCCAGCGGTCCATATGTGGTCCCCAACATCGACGTCGAATCGATCGCCGTGCGCACCAACAATTCGGTGTGTGGCGCTTTCCGCGGTTTCGGTGCCAACCAAGCTCAATTCGCCATGGAAGGGGTCATGGACCGACTCGCCGCCGATGCCGGTCTCAGTGCATGGGAGATCCGCAGTCGGAACGCAGTCGAGCCTGGTGCGATCTGGGGGCCGGGCCAGGTGATGGACGAGGGATCTCGTGGCGCACAAATGTGTCTCGAAGCGATCAAACCCCACTACGACGCTGCGGTAGCCGAATCAAAGGCGGTAGGCCTCGGATTGGGTCTGAAGAACTCTGGGCTCGGTAACGGCTTCAAGGAAGTGGCAAAGGCTGTAGTCAGATTCGAGGCCGACGGGACCACTGAGGTCCGACACTGCTGGACAGAGATGGGCCAAGGGGTTCACACCGTCGCCCTCCAGGTAGCAGTTGAGGAATTGGGGGTCCCCCCCGAATCGGTGCGTGTTGTTGTCGACACCACCCGAGAGCTGGGAACGGGTCAGACCACCGGATCAAGAGGAACTCTAATGGCCGCCGGTTCGGTCGCCGACGCCTGCAAAAAGGCCATCGAGGACGGAAGACAGGTCGGCGTCGACTACGAAGGTGTCTACAAGGTCGACTGGACCAACAGTCTCAGTGAGAACCTGCCCAACCCGATCATCCACTCGACTTTCGGCTATGCGGCCCAGCTTGTGGTGGCCGACAAGAAGACGGGAGAAATCGAAAAGGTTGTGGCGGTGCACGATGTGGGAAAGGCAATCAACCCTCTGCTCTGCGAAGGCCAGGTCGAAGGATCGGTCCACATGGGCCTCGGCTACGCGCTATCCGAGGACTTCCCCTGCGATGAGGCAGGCCGACCTACCCAAATGACCCTGCGGGGGTTAGAGATAATCAGACCACGTGAGATGCCACCGGTGGAAGTGATCTTGGTAGAAGCCACACAACCCAATTCCCCTTACGGGGTCAAAGGTGTCGGCGAGATCGGTCTCGTCCCTACAGCCGGAGCAGTCGCAAGCGCCTTCCAACAGGTGGACGGCGTGTGGCGAAATCACTTGCCCATAAATCGACACCAACCGCTGTCAGTGTGATCCGATGACTGATTTACAAACTGTAAACGTCCCGCCCCTCACCCCATACCCGTTCGACGACTTGCTGGGTCGCATCGGACACGAGTGGCAGTCCCGCCAGAAGATATTCGATCTCCCCAACGGGCGATTTTGGACCAAGGACGAAGACGTTGATTTGACGATGGAATTCCTCGGTCGCCAGGCAGCAACACCGGTTGGGCCGGCGGCAGGACCACACAGTCAGATGGCTCAGAACATCATCTTGGGGTGGCTGGGGGGTGCCCGGGTGTTCGAACTGAAGACGGTTCAGGTCTTGGATGAGCTCGACATCGGCCGCCCATGCATCGACATGGAAACTGTCGGCTTCAACATCGAGTGGAGCCAGGAGTTGGCGATACACGAGTCGCTAGAGGAATACGTCAAAGCATGGATGGCCATCGACATCCTCTCACGGTGGGAGCCAATCCAACACTTGGTCGGTCCCGACCCAGGGCCACATGTGTTCGATCTGTCGGTCGGATACGACCTCGCCGGTGTCTCCACCGACAAAGTCGCCGGATTCATAGACTCGATGAAAGACGCAACTTCCGAGATCGATCGATTGCGTCCACTCATTCCGGATGCGTTCGGTGAGTACAGAGACCTCGACTTCTCTCCCACTGTTGCTGACACGGTCACACTCTCGACTTTTCACGGTTGCCCTCCAGACGAAATCGAGGGGATAGCCAAACACCTGATGACCCGTCACGGGCTGGATGTGATCGTGAAGCTCAATCCGACGCTGCTCGGGTTTGGAGAGTTGGTCGACATCCTCCAAACCAACCTCGGTTACGACCACATCCGACTAGACCGCCACAAATTTCCCGACGACCTCGAATTCGAGCGTGGCTTAACGCTGATCGACGATCTTCGTTCGTTTGCCAAAGCTGAAGGACGTCAGTTCGGAGTCAAACTCACCAACACATTGGTGGTGGACAATGACAAAGGTTGGATGCCCGCCGATCCCATGTATTTGTCCGGGCCGCCACTCCATGTCCTGGCCACTTCGCTTCTCGATGCCCTTATCAACGCCATGCCCGACACATTCCGTGTTGCCGGTCACAACGGAGATGTTCAAGTGAGTTTCTCGGCGGGAGTGACCAAGGAGAATCTTGGGAAGACCCTCGGCATGGGTGTCGCACCCGCGACGGTGTGCTCCGATCTTCTCAAACCCGGTGGATACGGCCGACTTGAGCCGATGCTTCGCCATATGACCTCACAGTTGAAGGATGCCGGGGTTCATAACCTCAACGAGTGGCACGAGCACAGCTGGGCCAGCGCCCGTGAGGCGGGCTACAGGGGTCCCGCTGAGGAGCACATGTATTCGATTTTGCACGGCGCCGACAACGCCCAGTACAGCTTTGGGGGTAACCAGAAGCTGCCACGGTCGGTGGACCATGAGCTTCAGATGTGGGGATGCGTCGCTTGTAACTTCTGTGTGACCGTCTGTCCCAACGACGCGTTCTTCAACATCATGACCCCGAAAGGATCTGGGGTTGACGGAAGACAGCAATACATGGTGTTGGCCGAGCTCTGCAACGAATGTGGCAACTGTCTCACGTTCTGTCCCGAAGACGGCGACCCTGCACAAATCAAGCCCAAGCTCTTCATGACCCAAGAACGGTTCGACTTGGCCGAAGGTCAAGGATTCCTTCTCTCGGCAGCCGGAGAACAGGTCGCTGTGACCCCCAAACGGCAATCAGCTGGCGAAGCCGAAAGGCTCGTATCCGTTTTGAACAACCTGGAAGGGCTTCCGTTCCGTGTCAGCCATTGATCTGACCAACAGCGTTCTGAAGCCAAACCCCCAGGTCGATCATCGCTTCGTGGTTGCCCGACCGGGACCGGAGGTAGTCGAATTTCACCAAAAACTGCCTGGTTATCACCACACGTCCCTCCATGACCTCCCGGGAATTGCAGAAGCGGTGGGGGTGGCTCGAGTGATCGTCAAAGACGAGGCAACCCGTCTGGAGCTTCCATCTTTCAAGATGCTGGGCGCCTCGTGGGGTACATTTTGGGCTCTTGTCGAACACACCGGAATTGACCGGGACGCATGGAACACACTCGACGAGTTGGCGAAACGTCTGTTGCCTCACGCCCCGTTGACTCTCGCCGCTGCTACTGACGGCAACCACGGACGCGCCGTAGCGCGGATGGCACGGCTGTTGGGTCTGGGTGCGGTGATTTACGTCCCCCACGACATCGCAATAGCGCGCATAGATGCCATCAAATCTGAGGGGGCCGAGGTGGTTGTAGTCGACGGCTACTACGACGACGCCATTGCTCTGTCGGCCGCTGCCGCATCAGCGGACACCCTTGTGATTTCCGACACTTCATGGGAAGGCTACGAAGACGTCCCAGCCAAAGTGATCGAGGGCTATGCCACCATCTTCGACGAGGTCGACGCTCAAATCGATACCGATCCAACACATGTCTTCACTCCGTTGGGTGTGGGTGCATTGGGTGCCGCAACCGTCGCCCACTTCCATGACGCCAACCCGCGTCCGCAAATC
>CAXMOW010000049.1:10265-10522 GCA_964195235.1 uncultured Acidimicrobiia bacterium
AGGCCATGCGTCTGTACGCCGAAAACGGTCTGGTGTCAGGAGAATCTGGAGCCGCGTGTCTGGGGGGGCTGCTCGCGATCGCAAACTCAGAGGCAATCGAGACGGTCGGTCTGGATGGTTCTTCAAAAGTCCTTCTGATCATCACCGAGTCGGCCACCGACCCCGAGAATTACGAACGGGTGGTGGGACGGTCACCGAGCGACATCTGACCCAAATCGCAAACCTCAGGTAGTACGGACCGTATCCGGTCGCAATCA
>CAXMOW010000050.1:0-9789 GCA_964195235.1 uncultured Acidimicrobiia bacterium
CCCTAGACACACCCTTGGAGGGATGACACCATCAGACAAACTCGCCGAAACGATGCAATGACCACTTGATCTCGCAGGCATTATGTGCGGATCGGACGGCTGAACCTGACTACACATATTGACTACACATATTGCCGGTTCAGTCCATCGGTTTAGACGGATCGAGCCGCTGATTGACCTCTCCGGAAGGCGATCGCGAGGGGAATCAGCATCAAGGCAGTAGCGATGAGTGCAACAACATCTCCGGTGGTTTCGGAATCCATCACCACCACCAAGACGCCTCCGACAAAAAGAATTACGCCTGCGCCGGTCACCCAGTTCGCCGCCGCTTGGTGTGCTGCCTTCCACGCCCCGTCAGACGCCAACGTCGCCTTGGTCCTCAGACCCACAGCCGACTGACGGGTGAGCTTGCCTGCCCGTGCGATCGCGCCTAATACGACTAGGGCAGCACCGCCCACCATCAATGCAATACCGGCGATCATCATCGAGTCACCCTATGGGCGTACCTGCGCATAACGGCACTCATAAGACGCCTGGCCGGGCTGATTGTTGAGTTTGGATTACTTCCTAGTGTCTTCGCGAACATTGAGGAGTGTGATGTTTTCAGAAAAGACCCAAAGTCGGTTGCAAGATGAAGTAGTGATCTGGATGACCACAGTGAACACCCAAGGGCAGCCGCATACTTCGGTGGTGTGGTATTGGTGGGACGGGTCGGAATTTCTGATCTACAGCCTGGATCCCAGTTCACGGGTGCGGAACTTGGCCAACAATCCGCATGTCTCGTTGAACCTCGACGGAAACGGGAGGGGGGGTGATGTGGTCACTATTGAAGGGTTGGCTTCGCTCGACCCTGAGGCGCCGACGGCCGCCAAGATGGAAGAATATGTGGCTAGGTACCGTCACCGTATGGACCGCGGCTGGGGTGGACCCGAGGGATTCGCTGAAAAATACCCGACAGCGCTCCGGGTTCGACCTACGCGAGTGAGGGAATGGTGACACGCCCACCGAAGGCCACACCAGTTATGGGCGGTCAGTTGCCTTCGGTGAAGGAACAGGAGACGCTGGCGTAGATCGACCGGACACATGTGAATAATGTGAATATCCGTCTTGTCCGACCGTCACAGGCCATCTGAACGAAGTGAGAAAGAATGATGAAAGCAGTAGTTCAGCACGAGTTCGGCACTGCGGATGTGTTGGAGTTCAGCGATGTAGACAGGCCAATAGTCGGAGACGCCGAGGTGCTGGTAGCCGTGAAGGCCGCCGGCACCCATATCGGAGACTGGCTGGTGATGAACGGTCTCCCATATGCAATTAGAGCCATGGGGTACGGCTTCAGTAAGCCAAGGAACGAAGTGCTAGGCACCGAGGTGGCTGGCCGAGTCGAAGCCGTCGCTGAGGACGTCGAAAGGTTCCAGCCGGGAGACGAAGTGTTCGGATGGTGCACTGGTTCTTTCGCCGAATTCGTTTCCGTATCCGAAGACACTCTTGCTCTGAAGCCGGCCAACGCTTCGTTTGAGCAAGCCGCCGGGGTGCCGATCTCTGGCTTCACGGCCCTCCAGGCCGTCCGCGACAAGGGCGAAGTGCAGACAGGCCAGAAGGTCATGGTTATCGGGGCTTCGGGGGGTGTGGGTTCGTTCACTGTCCAGATCGCCAAATCATTTGGGGCGAAAGTCACAGGAGTTGCAAGCACCAGAAACCTCGAACTGGTGTCCACAATTGGTGCCGACACGGTCCTTGACTACACGACACAAGACATCACCGAAACTGGACAGCATTACGACGTAATAATCGACACTGCCGGGAATCGTTCCGTCTCACATCTACGCCGGGCGCTCACCCGAGAAGGGATCCTCGTGATTGTCGGAGGGTCGGGAGGACGTTGGCTGATGGGGTCGGGTCGTTCATTGAGAGCAACCATGTCGTCGCCTTTCGTAAGTCAAACACTCCGACCGTTCATCTCGACACCCAACCAAGATGACCTCATCGTCCTCAAGGATCTCATCGAATCCGGTGATGTCACAACTGTGGTCGATAGGACCTACCCGCTCGACCAGGTACCCGATGCGATGAGGTATCTCGGAGAAAGACACACCCAAGGGAAAACCATCATCGCAGTTTAAACATCGAACACCGCACGGATCAGAGAAGGGATTAGAGCCGCCATGATGCCCGGCGAATGGGGGTCTTCCAACGCCGCTGGATGACTACTTTTCTGTGTACCAGACGGCCAAAGCTAAATGCGACCAGTTGATATTTGGTTGGGACAGATCGTTCGTGTGCTCGATGAGAATGTTCGGATGGTCAGCGAGCCACTGATTCACATTGGCTTCTAGTGCATCGAACCGTGTCTTTCGGTTGCCGGAATGCACAGAAAACAGTTTTAGCTTCATGCATCCTTCCTTCGTTTTGGTGAAGTTCAGGATACCTAATAGGCATCGACCCTCAGCAGCGATGGAGGCTCGATCCAAGAAATGACCCCCTGAGACCACAGCACTTATGGGCGGAGGTTTGTCTCTTTGAGTTTCTGTGCGGTGCCTATCACGGCGATACGCATGTTTGATGTGAGACCGAGACCGATTCTGCGTCCGGCTTCCGCATGAGAGATGCGCAGGGTTTTGAGAGAGATCAAAGCGCGGACCGCTTGCCACCATTGACTCGGTCGCAGCCCGACACCACGAATTTCTGTATCTCCATATCCGTGTGTGGTCAGAATTCTCTCCAGTTCTGAACGGGTAAGAAAACGATGCCAGTCGTGGAGATTCTCGGGAAGGACTCTGGTCAGTCTCCACTTTTGAGCTACCTCCACAAGAAGCAGACGACTCCAGCGAGATCGTATAGGTGTTGAGAACAGGAGAAGCCCCCCGATACGGGTTATCCGGGCAGCCTCTGCAACAACCGTCTCTGGGTCTCCTACATGTTCTAACACTTCAGAGCAGACCACTGCATCGAAGCTGTCGTTATTGAAAGGAACCCTGGCCGCGTCGCCAACGACCCCTCGCCCAGCACCATCAGGTAGCTGACTGACGAATTGAAACGATACGTCTAGCGCGATCCACTCGCCCACATCAGCCAGACCTGCCGCTACGAAACCGGCTCCACTACCCAAATCAAGAATCCGGACCGATTTCTCATCACCGAGCCGGGCATCAAACGCAGCCCTAAAGAAGGGAATACGCACAGGATCAAACAGTGTGTGCAGGCCTTGCCAAAAGCCGGATTCGTCCCACCAAGAGTCCATCATCCGAAACTAGATCGTATCTACCGCAACGTTGTCCCAGAACTCAATCAAGCCGAGCCAGATACGCAGTCGACAGACAGACCAAAGCCGCACATAACGGCACTTGCGGGCGATCTAGGCCCAAACACCCCCCGAAACATCCCCTTGACACAAAGAGGCTTCGTTAGGTGTGGCCCCACTTGGCGCAGTTGGGTCGATTGGCACAGCAATCTCAGTTCAAGCCACCCTTTTCTTGTAACGGTCGCTGCTATCGATATTTAGGCTGGGCGTGTGGATCCTGTACCTGGTTATGCCGAAGTTGCTGGTAGTCGAGTCGCTTTCCAGGTTGTTGGTGAGGGATCGATCGATTTGTTGGTCACTACAGGTTTTTGGGGGTCGTTCGACGTTGAGTGGGAACACCCGGCTATTCGTTTGTTCTATCAACGACTCGCTGGATTCGCTCGTGTGATTCAGTTCGATCGGAGAGGGACGGGAGGTTCTGATCCGTTGCCGCTTGACCGGTTACCGCCTTGGGAATCATATGCAGAGGAGATCGAAGCCGTCCTTGACGCTGCCGCTTCGGAGAGGGCGGCTCTTTTTGCTATGTCTGATGCGGGGCCGGCTGGTCTTCTGTTTGCGGCGACTCGCCCTCGGCGGACGGAAGCGTTGATCCTTTTCAACACGACTGCCCGCTATCTGGCGGCTGACGACTATCCGATTGGGTTGAGCGTCAAGGATTACGACGCCGTAGCTGAAGCGGCGGCCGAAGGTTGGGGTGTTTCACCGGGAGAGTGGGCGTACCGTTTCGTTCCCAGCCTCCGGTCGGACCCTCGGTCAGCTCAATGGATGACCAAACTCCAACGGTCCATAGCCAGTCCAACGGCATTGTCCGACTACGCGATGGCTACAGCTCAGGCTGACGCCCGATCGCTCTTGGGTTCTATCGAGGTGCCAACACTGGTCATTCATCGGGCCGATAGCGGATTCACACCGTTGGAACACGGTCAGTATCTGGCTGAGCACATTGAAGGAGCCGAATTCGTCGAAATCAGCGGAGCTGACACCTACCCGTACTTTGAGAATCCTGATGCGACCATCGAGGCTCTCGAAGCATTTCTCACCGACGCCAGCCACTCGACAAGGGCTGATCGACTGGTGGCATCACTCCTTTTCACAGATATTGTTGACTCGACGAGCCGTGCGACGGACCTAGGCGATCTCCATTGGAAAGCACTACTCGATCTTCACGACCACGCTTCACGACAAGTGGCAGAATCATTCGGGGGACGCGTAGTGAAGAGCACCGGCGACGGCGTACTCGCCATATTCGACGGACCAGGGCGAGCAATCCGAGCAGCGACCGAACTCCGCAAACGACTAGCAGATTCAGATCTCCCGATCCGCGCCGGAATCCACACCGGAGAAGTCGAACTGCGCGGCGACGATGTCAGCGGCATAGCTGTCCACCTGGCAGCACGTGTGATGGCCGAGAGCGAATCAGGTGAGCTGCTTGTCACATCAACCGTACGAGACCTCGTAGCCGGTTCCGGAATGGTCTTTGTTGACCGTGGCGAGCACATCCTCAAAGGTATCGAGGAAGCCCGCCATCTCTACTCAGTTAAACCAGGGCCGTCTCTGAAATAGCCACTGAGCTTGGGCGATAGTCCAATGCGGCGAAGTCGCGCGTACATAACCCGGCATCATGTGCGGTTTACCTGCATAGGCCTACGTACCAACCAGGCACATCGTTCGCATGAACGTCGAGTTGTGTGAGACGGTCCCGCCAACATGCCAGTTGACGTTTCTCGTCGATAGCGAGACCAGCTGCTCGGACTCGGCTCGTCCCTATGCGTTCTGTGGGTGTCCGTCCAAACGGACGAACCGACGAAGACTGCCATGAATCGTGAGCAATGACGTGGTCTCGACGATCCTCACGAACTGCACGTGATCGTGATCTCTTGCGGGTGGCTCAGGTCATCAATACCCGCTTCGACATAGATGTATATCGCGTCTCCAGGGCCGGGCAGACCACCGTCGGTCCATGTGTAGTTCACAACAAAGGTCTCATCGGGTTCGATGGGTCGGTCTCTGACCATTCGGCGAGAGGACGAAGGGCATGCCCTATAAGGTCGTAGCCAATCCAGATCTGGTTGAGGTTGAAGAACCGTTCTTTGCGACGCTCCTTGGCTTCTCGCTCAAAGGCTTCCTTCTGGTCGCAGACCGAGCGGTGCCAAACCAAGCCCCGCCGAAGGCTGCGAGCAGGGTGATTACTCCGCTGATAATCAGTTCGCCGATGGTCACTAGAGCCAGAACATACGTCCTGGTACCGACAAATTGCTCCGATTTGGCTCCGGCAGCCCGGCACCGAACAGATGTCCTTCAGACCCGATCCGTGATTCTCCGCATCACCATTTAGGATTCTCTGATCCCCAGCCCCCGTAGCTCAGGGGATAGAGCACCGGTCTCCGGAATCGGGTGCGCAGGTTCGAGTCCTGCCGGGGGCGCGAAACGCTCTGACCAGGGGTTTTGGGGCCCCCACTATCAAGAATCCTTAGAGAATGGGAAAACGCCCCCGGATTCTGTGTGCCAGTGACTGCTAGATTCCGCCAGCCGACCACACAGAGGGAAACCCCATGCAGAGCACTGCGGTACTAGACGAGATGGCCTGGTTCGCCATCGAAGGCCAACAGGCAACTGAGCTCCTCGAAACCGACTCATCATCAGGTCTGACCGCGACCGAGGCATCAGCCAGGCTCACCGAAATCGGGCCAAACGCACTCCAGTCCGAGCCTCCTCCCTCCAAGCTCGAGATCGCGATGAACCAGATCGTCGATCCCATGAACCTGATGCTGATCGGCGTGGCCGTCATCAGCGTTGTCATCGGTGAGATTGCCACCGGTCTGGTTGTGGCTGCACTGGTTCTCGCCAATGTTCTAATGGGTGCAAGCCAGGAACTGAAAGCACTGGCAGCTGTCGATGCCCTGGCCAAACTTCAAGTGCCGGCCGTTCGGGTTATTCGCGACGCCACGACGTCGGAGATACCCGCCCCCGACGTTGTCCCTGGCGACATCGTGCTTCTCGAGGCCGGAGACCTCGTACCCGCCGACGGGCGGATTCTCCGTTCGACGAACCTCGAAACCCAAGAGGCGGCCCTAACCGGCGAAAGCGCTCCTATCGCCAAAGGCGCCCTGCCGCTCGCGAACGAAGACGCAGAACTCGGTGACCGCACCTCGATGGTCTTCCAGAACACGTCGGTCACCAGAGGAACAGGCGCCGTGGTCGTGACAGCCACCGGAATGTCAACGGAAATGGGGCTCATCGCGGAGATGCTGACTTCCGTTGAACGAACCCGCTCGCCACTGCAAAAGGAACTCGATCAGCTGACCAAGGTTCTCGGAATCATTGCGTGGAGTGCCGTTGCCGTGATCGTTGCTATCGGCTGGGGCCGTGGCATGGATACGGGCGACCTGCTCCTGCTCGGCACCGCCATGGCTATCTCCGCGATCCCAACCGGACTTCCCACATTCGTCCAGATGATGCTTTCCTACGGCTCCCGGCAACTGGCCGAGGCCAAGGCGGTCGTCAAGAATCTCACTGACGTGGAAACTCTCGGCTCCACGAGCGCGATCAATACAGACAAGACGGGCACCCTCACGATGAATGAGATGATGGCCAGTCTCGTCTTTCACGCCGGTAGTTGGTACAAAATCGACGGCAGCGGCTACGAAAAGATCGGTGCTGTTCGAGCCGTGGCCGGCGTCGAAGACCACGATTTCACCTCTATGGCCTACGCCCTTGTGCTTGACAGCGATGCCACAGTCAGCGACGAGGGCGACGTCGTTGGTGACCCCACCGAGGCGGCCCTGGTCGTATTGGCGGCGAAGCTGGGCGTGTCCGCCGAAGAGACTCGTAGGGCTTATCCCCGCCTGGCCGAGGTGCCCTTCGACTCGGACTACAAGTTCATGGCGACCGTCCATCGCGTGGCCTACCAGGGCGATGACCGTCTGATCCTCCTCGTCAAGGGTGCTCCCGACGTTGTCTTGAGCCGCAGCTCGGAGTCCGCAACGGGCGACGACGGTTTCATTCCCATCGGAGAGACCATCGAGGAGATCGAAGAGGCCAATGCGCGGATGGGTGGGGAAGGCTTGCGTGTTCTGTCTCTGGCGTTTCGGCTGATCGACCCCGACGAGGAACAAGCCGCCATCGCAGATCCGATGTCCTACGTCACCAGTCTCCGTTTTGTGTCGTTGATCGGAATCATCGATCCACTCAGACCAACATCAAAGACTGCAGTTTCCATAGCCCACGAAGCCGGAATCGACGTGCGCATGATCACCGGCGACCACGCCGTTACCGCACTTGCAATCGGGAAAGACCTAGGCCTGGGAACTGGGGCGATCAGTGGAAAGGACTTCCGGGCCCTCAGCGACGACAAAGTGATTGAGAAGCTCGATGAGCTTCACGTGTTCGGAAGAGTTGCACCGGAGGACAAGCTTCGTCTGGTTCAGATAATGCAGGGCCAAGGCCTGATCGTCGCCATGACCGGCGACGCAGTGAATGATGCCGCCGCCCTCAAGCAGGCCGACATCGGTGTTGCTATGGGCAGCGGGTCGGAGGTCACCAAACAGGCGGCCAAAATGATCCTCACGGACGACAACTTTGGGACTCTGGTTCACGCAATCGAACTCGGGCGGAGCATCTACCAGAAGATCAATCTCTACGTCCGTTACCAGATGTCTCAATTGATGGCGCTTGTCATCCTTTTCCTGACGGCCTCGGTGATGAACATCGCTACCGGTGTCGCCCTAACACCGATGATGGTCCTCTTCATCAACTTCTTCGTCGCGTCGGCACCGGTGATCGTGATCATGATCGAAGAGAAGACGGCAGGCTTGATGCAGCGGCCACCGCGGGATCCATCGATCCCGTTGACCAATAGGCGTGAAGTGACGAGATGGCTGACTTACGGAGGAACCCTCTTCTTGGTGACCCTGATTCCACTCCTCTTTGGGCCGGATGAGCCATCCTCGACTGACGCCAGCGCCTCGATGACCATGGCATACGCCGTGATGTGTATCGGAACCCTCATGTCCGGCCTCGCCCTACGCAGAGATCCCGAATCGGGTTTGGCGCCCCCTGCGGCGAAGGCTCTCGGCATTCTGTCGATCCCGCTGGTGCTGACAGTGATGACGACCGTATGGGAGCCCTTTCAGCGCCTGCTGGGGACGCAGGCTCTGACCAGCGACGAGTGGCTCGCCGTTCTTGGACTGAGCCTGATAGTGCTCATTGTGGTTGAAACCGAGAAGGCGATTCGGCGACGCCGCCGGCGACGACCCCTATCGTCGGCCTCACGACTGACCAAGCCAAAACCAGCAAGCCCTAGTAATCCACGAGAAGTCGATTCCCAAACCAGGCACGAGACGGTCTGATCCCCGCCCATAAGTGCCGCCATGTAGGGCCATGTTGGTGTGGCTGCTTCTGCTTCAATCGACAGCCGCTCATGGTCTGCTATCTCACGTCTGTAGTGGTGGCGGGCCGGAAAGCACGGATCAGCTCGACGATGCTGGCTGCGAAAACCCATACAACGAATACGAGAATGCCTATCCAGGGAGCATATGCCCCGAGGGCGACCACTAGTGCAAATATGCCGAGCCAGATCGGAATTGCTCGACTGACGAAACTTGCCGCAGCAGCGGCGATTCCTACCGCTAGGAGACCTGGCGAGAAGAGCAAGGTGCCATTCCACAGGAAATCGATTACACCTCGAGCAACTTCGGCATGCCCAGACTCTGCGGCTACCCCGCCGGCTAGTTGAGCGCCTGTCAGTACCACCCATGCACCTGCTACCGCTACCCCGCCGGCCAAGAATGCGTCTGCTGCCCACCCAGCTCCGCCGTCTCGCATTCTGGATCGAAGATGACCGACAAAGATCAGGAGAAAACCTAGACCTAACGAGATGAGCAGCCCTCCGTTTTGAATATTGTCGGCGTTCTCTTGGAATTGGGCGAGGATCGTGGTCGCCGAATCAGATGGCTCAGCATCTACTCCGGCGAACATGTTCACAGCTACTACGACCGCCCCAACAAAGAGGATTCCCGCGATAGGCCCAAACCAATTATTTGCTTTGCTGATTGATAATCCCTTTTCCAGAGGTACATCAAGACAGACGAACACCCCTCACATTTGGGTGACAGCCCCACAAGACAGCCCATCTACTGACCGGGCGGTTCCACGGCTCCATGCGCATAGGAAACGACTGGCCACGCCGCCCATAGGTGACGTGCGTGTGTGCCAAGCACGGTTTTTGTGTCACCTCCGGTCCGTTGAACGTCAACGAGTAGGTTCGGAGGGTCGGACCGTCCGACAGCTAGAAAGAAAGGAGTCCGTTGATGCGTTTTCTTGTAGTCACTAAAGGTCGGGATCCATTGCCTCCCGAGATGGCCATTGGGATGCTTCAAATGTTCCAAGGTTGGCTGGCAGAGCATCGAGGTTCAGGCAAGCTTGAACAAGCATGGTCATTTGCCGGTCAACCAGGCGGGGGCGGCATCGCCAATGTTGACAGTCTTGAAGAA
>CAXMOW010000050.1:9799-10456 GCA_964195235.1 uncultured Acidimicrobiia bacterium
CTTGGCAGACATTGATTCGGTCCTTGAAACTTCCCTGGCAAACATCCAAGGCATCATGGAGGCCATGAACAGCTAAACCAACCATCTCCACGGTGATCACCCGCACACAAGTGCCGCGTTATGTGCGGTCTATTTACTGGCCGAATTCGGGGAGTCAGTAGGCTGACATCGGAAGGACAATCCCTACCTAGAGGTGTCCCGATGCCCGATGAAATAGAGGTCTGTCCCGCGTCTGAACTGACATCTGGAGTGGTAGTCGGCGCCGGTTCTTGGGCAGTCGGCAATGCTGACGGTGATCTTTTTGCGGTTTCACGTCGTTGTCGTCACCTATACGCCGACCTCGCCGATGGCACCATCGACGATGACGGCTGTCTGACATGTCCCTGGCATGGGTCGAAGTACGACGTGAAGAGCGGGCGGATGGTTCTGGGACCACAGGGCGGGTTCGCCAAGATTCCCGGTCTTGGCGTTGTGTACAAGATGATCACCCGCGTTCTGCCGCTTCGTCGCGGGCGCGTGGTCCGCCGTGATGAGATCATTTACGTCGAATAGACCCCAGCACGCCCCTCGATAGTCGTGTTGATCGACTGAAGAATCGACTGGCTGTCGGCCATACCAGGCGCACATAAGTCGCTCTTCTGCTGTACCTGTGGGTGG
>CAXMOW010000051.1:0-10137 GCA_964195235.1 uncultured Acidimicrobiia bacterium
AAACCCTCCTGACGGTGACCGTTAACATCGTCTGTCAGGGGATACCCCGCTTCCTGGACCGCCTGAAAGAAGGCCTGGAACAGAGGACTATCCGCCGGGCCCCTAGTCAGCTTGAGCGGACCCTCGCCACCCCGATACTCGTTGGAGCCGGCGAGGGTGTTCTCCATCCTCTTGAAGTAGGGAAGGCAGTGGGCGTAGTCCCACCTTCCGAGACCGGGCTTCTGAGCCCACTTCTCGTAGTCGCCGGGGTTGCCACGTTGAAAAATCATCCCGTTGATGCTCGAAGAGCCACCAAGCACCTTGCCCCGGGCGTGATAGATGCGACGGCCGTTCATGTGTGGCTCGGGTTCCGACTCGTACATCCAGTCGTAATGTTTGTTCCCGATCGGATACGCCAGAGCCGCTGGCATGTGGATGAAGACGTCCCACCAGTAGTCGGGACGACCAGCCTCCAAGACCAAGACCGTGGTCTCTGGGTCTGCGCTCAGCCGATTGGCGAGAGCGCAGCCTGCAGATCCCCCGCCGACGATGATGAAGTCGTAACGATCACGCACACACCGGATTGTCGCGGTTTGCCAACCATCGTGCCTGTTGACTCGATCGGTGTCGCATCAAGCATCGTCACCTCTGTTGATGAAAACTACCCTGCCACGAACCACAACTCGAGGAGCGGTGATGAAGGTTGGGTTCATTGGTCTTGGCAACGTTGGTGGAAAGCTCGCCAGCTCCCTACTCCGCAGCGATATCGATCTGACGGTTCTCGACATCAAGCGCTCGGCAATGGAGCCTTTCGTCGAGGTCGGCGCCGCGGGAGCGAGTTCGGCACGAGAGGTTGCTGAACGTTGTGACATTGTCATCACGTGTCTCCCCAGGCCCGAGATCTCAGCGGCCGTACTCGAGGCAGACGACGGTGTCATCGCTGGTCTCTCGGCGGGGAAGATTTGGGCGGAGATGAGCACCACCGACCACAACGAAGTAGCACGGCTTGGAGCGAAGGTCGCTGCGGTTGGAGCCTCAGCCATCGACTGCCCGGTCTCTGGAGGCTGTCATCGCGCAGCCACTGGGAACATCTCGATATTCGCCGGTGCCGACCGGGGGACGTTCGAGCGCATGCTCCCACTTCTCACCACAATGGGCAGAAGAATTCTTCACACCGGCCCACTTGGATCCGCGTCGATACTCAAAGTGGTGACCAACTACCTGGCCACGGCGAACCTGTGGTCGTTGTGCGAGGCAATGGTCACAGCGGAGCGCGCCGGGATGGATCTCGGCATCACGTACGAAGCCATTCGCATCTCATCCGGCAACTCGTTTGTTCATGAGACCGAAAGTCAGGTGATCCTCAATGGCTCGCGGGACATCAACTTCACCATGGACCTGGTGGTGAAAGACGTCACATTGTTCCAGTCGATCGCCGAGGAGCACCGAGTTCCCCTGGAACTGTCTCCATTGCTGGTTGACATTTTTGAAGATGGCAAGTCCCGATTCGGCGGTGAAGAGTGGTCGCCCAATATCGTGAAGCGGCTCGAGGAGACGATTGGGTGCGCAATCCTGGCTCCGGGGTTTCCCGCCGAGATCCTCGACAATGAACCAGAGCAACCGGGGTCCGAAGTGATTCCGGTGGGGGTCTAGATCTTGACCCGCTGGTGACTCGGGTCGTAGAAAGATCTGATCGAGGCGGTAGCGGGAATACGAGTTCCGGCCACCTCAATCTGGAATGATCCTTCTTCGAGGTATCCCGCCGTGACCCCGTCCTCATCGTTCACATACCCCATCGCGAGACATCGGTCTTCGGTGTAGCTCCATGCGCCTGAGGTGGTTCGACCCACCAACTTGTCGTTACAGATGATCGGCTCGTCGTGATAAAGCATGACGTCCGGATCCTCGAGACGGAAATGGACCAGACGTTTGGCGCGGGTCTGCTCGCGCTGGATGAGGAGAGCCTCCCTGCCCCGGAACCCTCCAGGCTTGTCCCAAGCCACGGCAAAACCAAGACCCGCCTCCAGCGGAGTGTCCTCATCGGATATGTCGTGACCCCAGTGTCGATATCCTGACTCGAGTCGGAGTGAGTTCATCGCGTGGTAGCCGGCAAGTCGAAGCCCATGTGAAGCGCCGCCTTCGACAACGCTGTCAAAGAGCGACCCGGCGTCCGCCCATGGGACATAAAGCTCCCACCCCAACTCCCCCACATAGCTGACCCGCAACGCAAGCACCTCGTGACCTGAAACGGCGATCCGGCGGGCTGCACCGAATGGAAAACCTTCGTTGGAAAGATCGGCATCGGAAAGTGTCGAAAGCAGATCACGGGAATTGGGGCCCATCAGCCCGAACATCGTCGTCTCCTCGGAGACGTCCCTGATCTCCACATCCATCCCAGCCAGGGAGCGGCGGAGGTGTGCCGCGTCGCGTGTCGGTGCACCAGACCCGCTGACGACCATGAAATGATCCTCAGCCAGACGGGTGATCGTGAGGTCCTGTTCGATCCCACCGCGATCGTTGAGCCACTGTGTGTAGACAACCCGACCGTTGTCACCGGCGACATCATTGCCTGACATCCAACTGAGCCCTGCTGCGGCGTCGGGGCCACGAACCACGAACTTCACAAACGACGTCTGGTCGTACAGAGCCACAGCCTGGCGTGTGGCCCGACACTCGTCGCCTGCATTCCCAAACCAATTCTGCTTGCCAAACGAGTATTCGTACCGACGCTCCTGACCTTCACGGGCATACCAATTGGGACGTTCCCAGCCCGACATCGAACCAAACACGGCGTTGGCCCGATCGAGTCGATCGTGGATCGGAGACTTCTTGATTCCTCGGGCACTCTCATATTCGCGGTGCGGCCAATGCATTGCATACAGAAGCCCAAGACTCTCCGGAATTCGTTTGTTCAGAAAGGCCGGCTCGGCTTGGAAAGGCAGTGTTCGCCGAATATCGACTGGCCACAGATCCATCGGTGGGTGCCTGTCGACGATCCAATCGGCGAGAACCCAACCGACGCCGCCCGCTGACTGGATCCCGACCGAGTTGAAGCCCGCAGCTACGAAACAACCATCTACTTCGGGTGACTCGCCCAGGTAATAGGTCCCGTCAGGGGTAAACGACTCGGGTCCGTTGAAGAAAAGCTGGATTCCGGCTTCTTCAATCGCCGGCACCCGGTGGATCGAGCGTTCGAAAATCGGCCCGACATGGTCCCAATCTTCCGGAATTGTGCCGAACGTGAAGTTCCTTGGAATCCCATCGAGATTCCAAACCTTGCCCCGGGGCTCGAAGAACCCCGCCATGATCTTGCCGGTCTCCTCCTTGAAGTAGGTGTAGTTGGTCGGATCACGAAGCACGGGAGTGTCGGGTGTCAAGCCGTCGATCGGCTCGGTGACGATATAGAAATGTTCGCATGCCTGCAGCGGGACGTTGACGCCAGCCGTCTTGGCAAGCTCACGAGTCCACATCCCTCCAGCCAGAACGACCGTCTCTGCCTCGATCGCTCCTTGTTCGGTCTCCACGCCGGTGATCCGACCGTTGGAGGTCAGGAGCGACGTGACCCCGACTCCTTCGATGATGGTTGCTCCTTTGTCTTTCGCTCCTTTGGCCAAAGCCATCGTGGTGTCAACTGGACTGGTGTGGCCGTCGTCGGGGATATACGCGGCGCCTACTAGATCATCGGTGTTGAGGTGGGGCCACATGTCTTTGGCTTCTGCCAGCGAGATCTCGTACATGTCGACACCGACTGTGCTGGCCATTGAGAGCCCACGAAGGATCTCCTCCCAACGCTCCGGATCGGACGCAACCGAGATAGAACCAGTCTTCCGGAAGCCTGTGGCCTGGCCAGTCTCTTCCTCGAGTGACATGATCAGGCGTGTCGTGTACATGTCCAACTGTGTGAGGCGGTGGGCTGACTTCAGCTGGCTCACCAGACCGGCTGCATGCCAGGTGGTGCCACCGGTTAGTTTGTTCTGCTCGAGTAGAAGGACATCACTCACACCCCGCCGAACCAAGTGATAGGCGATGCTGCAACCGATGATCCCGCCACCAACAATCACCACCTGAGCCCGCTGAGGCAGATCCATCGTCATTGAGTATCGGAGGTTCGGTGCGGGAAATCTCGCGACTCGTCGAGAATCAGACTCGACGTTGACCCCATATCACAAACCTCTGACCGCGTTGACTGGGAGCTTGATGGGGAATCGCCTCCGTATTTCCTGGTCAGCACCATGAGAAACATGATCCGGAAAATGAGATGCGAAGATCTTTTCCACATATTCATGGGCCCGATCTGCTGCTGAGGTGCCGCCGGCGTCGGCCCAGTCGTCCGGGCTGAGCCGGTCACCGACCTCGGGATACACATAGTCTTTTTCCATCAGACGAATAGTTTGTTCGTGACCTAGGAAGTGACCAGGGCCGTTGACAACATCAGCGATGACCTGCAACGCCAGTGTGTCCTCGTTGACCTCGATGCCCCGCACCGTCCGGTTGGCGGCACCGAGGAGGTCATTGTCGATCACCATCATCTCGGGAGAGCAGGCAAGGAGTGAGGCCAGCATCCCGGCCGATTCGTAGACGAGGTTGGCTCCGGCCTGGGCGGCGAGCCCGACAGTCAGACCCTTCTCGTTGCCCGCCTGAGCATCAGGAAGCTTTGAGTCGGCCATTCCCGCCGGGACACCAGATGGAAGTCCCATCCAGTTGACGATCTGTGCTCCCGCAGCCACAAGCACGGCCTCCTCACCACTGCCGCCTGTCATGGCTCCTGTGCGTAGATCAGACACAAACGGCCACATACCCATCAAACAGGGATGGCCGGGCGAGAGCAGATTGACACTTGTCAGAGCGGCGAGACACTCGGCGAGAGCCTGCACCAGAGAACCGGCGAGCGCAGCGGGGGACGTCGCTCCGGCCTGCCCCGCAGACAAGAGGTTGATGGGCATGCCGGTTTCTACCTGAGCGATAAGGCCCTCTGCCGCGTCTGTGGCATACCGCAGTGGAGGCACGACAAAGGTGGTGTTCGAGCAGGCGAACGGACGTTTCCGAAACTCTCCCTCACCGCCCAAGGCGATATCAAACATGTCGACGGCCGCATAGACGTTCTCCTTCTTGAAGAACGAAGTTCCAATCGGCTTGCTGGTGCCCATGAGGCAGGCATAGACGGTGTTCAGGTCGAGTTCAGTCAGATCTACCAGCTCGGTAGTCACCACAGACCTCGCAAAGAAGTGAATGTGTTCCAGCGTGTCGGCAAGTCGAGCAAAGTTGTAGAGGTCCTGGGTGGTCGAGCGCCGGAACGACTGAAGGTCGTAATCGAGCACGAGAACTGCTGCGCCGGCGGTCCCGAAGTGAACGTTGGAATCGGAAAGCTCGATGCTGTGCTCCTCATCGAATCCATGCCAGACCCACGACTTCGCAGCCATTTCGATTCCCTTTTCCACGACGTGTCGCGGGTAGCGAAGACGACCCTCTTCGTCGACGTGTCCGCCAGCGTCGGTCACGACCTCGATGAACTCGGGTAGGGGATCGGCCATCCCCAGGTTTTCGAGAAGTTCGAGTGCCGAGTGATATATGCGTTGCATGTCGGACTCGGTGAGCGGCTGATATCTACCACCTTGTTGCCCGGGTTGAACTGGGCGTTCGTCCGGCGCGAGACCTGCTGCTCGCGCCGCGTGTCTTGCTGCCCGCCCCCCGGAGCGGCGGCCAGTCACGCTCGCACCCGCCGATTCGAGGGGTCCCACGCCGGCTCTGCCAGTACCTTCGCCATACGACGCCGGCCGAGGATCTGAATTTCGAAATCCAACCCGGGCTCGGCGTATTCGGGGGTGACGTATGCAAAGAAAAGGCTTTTCCCAACCGTGTGCCCATAGGCGCCGGCCGTGGTCAGGCCAATCAGTTCATCGCCCGACCAGATCGGCTCGTTCCCCCTTGCATCGGCACCGTCAGCGTCAAGCTCGCCGTAAACACACAACATCGCGAGGTCTGTGTCGCGCCGAGCCCATGCGGCCTCCCTGCCGACGAACTCCTTTTCCCAATCGACGAACCGCTGAATATCCGCCTCGACCGGAGTGATTTCCGTTGTCAGTTCAGTTCCCATCGCTTTATATGCCTTTTCTATCCGCATGACGTTCATGGCGTAGATGCCGTAGTCGAGTGGCCGGATGTCGGTTCCGACCTTGTTGATCGCCGTATAAAGCTCACTCATTCGATCGATCGGATGATGGAGCTCCCACCCCAACTCACCCACGTAGCTGACGCGAAGAGCGAGACAGGGCACACCAGCAACCTCGATCTCTTGGCCGGTGAGCCACGGAAAGGCCTCGTTGGAGAGGTCTGCCGCGGTGAGCCTTGCCACCAGCTCACGGGATTGTGGCCCGCTAACGGCAAGCAGACCGAGTTTCTCGGTGACATCTTTAACCGAAACGTCCTCACCGGTTTCGATATGGGAGTTCAACCAGTCGAGATCGTGTTGCTCCATCGTGATCCCGGAGTTGAGATAAAACCGTTGTTCTCCAAGTCTGGTGATCGTCATCTCGGTCTCGATCCCGCCTCGGTCGGTGAGCATGTGCACAAGACGGATGCCCCCAACTCTGGGAAGGCGGTTCGCCGAAAGACGATCGAGAAGCGCAGCGGCGTGAGGCCCGGTCACTTCATATTTCGAAAATGCGGTTAGGTCGCAAATCCCGACACCATCTCGAACCCCCCGAACCTCCGCTCCAACTGCTTCGAATGCCGAGGACCTCGCAAATGAATAGTCCTCTGTTGCCCCGAAATACTGGACTCGCTCCCAACCCCACACCTCCTGCCATCTGGCGCCTTTGGCGTCGAGCACGTCATACAACGGGCTCTGTTTCTGGGGTCGCCCCGCATCTCGATACTCACCGGGCATCCGAACCTGATACATCTCGTGGTATTCGTCGAGTGATCGTTCGTAGGTGTAGGTCCCGTTGGCATACGGGCCGAAGCGACGTGGATCCATTTCGGCCACGTTGATCTCAGTTTGCCCGTGGACCATCCACTGCGCCAAATACTTGCCGGCGCCCGGCCCCTGGGTGATCCCGATCGAGGCCCCGACACACATCCAGTAGTTCTCCAGACCAGGTGCCGGTCCCATGAGGAACCCGGCGTCGGGCGTATGAGTGATCGGCCCTGAAACCACCTGCTTGACCCCAGCCGTCTGGAAGGCAGGTATCCGTTTGCCTGCGAGTTCCAGAGATTCGAACAAACGGTCGATCCGGGGTGGGGTCAAGTAGAAGGTTTCGCCCCAATCGAAGCCTTCCAGCCCCAGCGGCTCAGATCCGGACATCTCATAGGGACCGATGATCAGCCCGTCGTGTTCCTGGCGGTAATAACACGAAGCCCTTGGGTCGCGAACGACCGGCAACTCAACATTCAAAGCCTCTACTTCAGGGATGGTCTCGGTGACCAGGTATTGGTGCTCGACAGACACGATCGGGACATCAAGACCGACCATCGCACCGAGTTGGGGCCCGTAGTGACCGGCAGCATTCACCACATGCTCGGCGACGATCCGACCTTTCTCGGTGATGACCTCCCACCTCTTGTCGGGAAGTTGATTCATGTCCGTCACCCGGTTGTGTCGGACGATTTCGGCACCAAGCTGGCGAGCGCCGGCAGCCATGGAGTTGGTGGCGGCCGACGGATCGGTCCAACCATCTCCGGGGGTATGTATCCCCATGACGACGTCGTCGATTTCGAGCAAGGGGTGGAGCTCGAGAATCTCTGACGGACCAATCAGATGCGACTCGACGCCAGCCAACGTCAAAACACCATTGACGTATCGAAACCAGTCGGCCTCATTGGGGTTGGTGGCAAGACGTACTGCACCACATCCGTGCCACCCTGTGTGCAATCCGGTCTCCGCTTCGAGATTCTTGTACAACTCCACGCCATAGGCATGAACCTTGGCCATGTTGAGGCTGCCGATGAAATGAGGGATCAGCCCGGCAGCATGCCAGGTGGACCCCGATGTGAGTTCGTCTTTGTCGATCAAGACGGTGTCGATCCAGCCTTCGTGCGCGAGGTGATAGAGCAGGGCCACACCCATGGCTCCACCCCCGACTATCACGCACCTTGCCTCTTCACGCATCCCGTGTCCTCCGCCGATTCTGGGACGGTTCCAATCAATG
This sequence comes from uncultured Acidimicrobiia bacterium, assembly GCA_964195235.1. Classification (GTDB taxonomy): domain Bacteria; phylum Actinomycetota; class Acidimicrobiia; order Spongiisociales; family ZC4RG35; genus CAXMPK01. The sequence continues at coordinate 8,127 of CAXMOW010000051.1, forward strand.
GAACGTTCTACTCAGTAATACGCGGTGGACTGTACCGCGAGCCTTTAGGACTCGTTGGCTCTCAGATGCGGCCAGACAGAGTCGCTGAGCAGGAAGTCACGGGTGCCGGTGGAGCCGGCGGATTCACCCCACTTATGCAAACCTCAGGTAGTACAGACCGTATCCGGTCGGAATCCGCTCATCTACGTGTTCGCAACAGGGCCGGTCATCGCGGTCCAACCGTCCGGCATCGCGGCTTCAAGGGCGGTGGCCTTTTCCATCACAATGACATCCGACTTCGCCGACGTGGTGGTCGAACCCGCTGGTGCAGTAGTAGTGCCAACTCCTCGTTCGCCTGCTGTGGCAGCGGCGTCGAAACCTGCCGGTGAGCAGGCGGCAAGTACCAGAGCGAGAACTAAAAGTGACCGAATCGAGGGCTTAATCTGAGCAACCGTACGCAAGGGGTAACGACGACCGAACCGGCATTTTCCCTTGTACCATCGGGCTCGCACCCCTTCATGCGAGGACTCACTTGTCTGACAACCCCTTCCGTCTACCCCGTCACATCGTCCCGACCCACTACGACATCCACCTCGAACCCGATCTTGAGACATTCACATTCATTGGCTCAGTGGGAATCGATATTGATGTAGTCGAGGCAACTTCATCGATCTCGCTCAATGCGGCCGAAATTGACATCAAGTCAGCCAAACTGTCTTCAGGACCGGTGATCGCCGAGATCTCCTATGACGATCAGTACGACCGGGCGACGCTGACTCTGGCAAGTGAGCTCGCTCCGGGCTCCTATCGCCTAGAGATCGAACACACCGGGATTATTAACGACCAACTGCGCGGGCTCTATCGCTCGGTCTACAAAGATTCCGGCGGCAACGAGCACACGCTCGCGACCTCGCAATGCCAGTCGACCGACGCTCGTCGCATTTTTCCGTGCTGGGACGAGCCGGATTTCAAGGCAACTTTTCAGCCGACGATGGTGGTAGCCGACGGCCTGGAGGCCTACTCCAATGCCCGCGAGGTGGAGAGGTCGACAACTGATGATGGACGGGTTCGCTTCCGCTTCGCCAGGACAATGAAGATGTCGCCTTATCTTCTCGCTTTCATTGTCGGGCCGTTTGAGGCGACGGATCCAGTTGATGTGCGGGGCACACCAACCCGGATCGTCGTTCCCAAAGGCAACCTCCACCTCACAGAGGTGGCATTAGAAAACGCCATCTTCTGTTTCGAGTACCTATCTGACTACTACGGAATCCCATATCCCGGTGACAAGCTCGACCACATTGCGATCCCAGACTTCGCAGCAGGGGCTATGGAAAATGTCGGGCTGATCACCTATCGGGATGCGTACCTGGTCATTGACAAGGACAAGGCCAGTCAAGGGGAACTGCAAAGCAGCCTCGATGTGATCGGTCACGAAGTTGCCCATCAGTGGTTTGGCAACCTGGTCACGATGGCCTGGTGGGAGGGCGCCTGGCTCAACGAGGCGTTCGCCAGTTTCATGGAAATGAAGGCGACAGCAGCGATGCGACCCGAATGGAAGCGTTGGTTGACCTTCGCCAATCGCGAAGTGCCGTGGGCGATGGGGACCGACCAACTCGCCAGTACCCGCCCCATCGAATTCGAGGTCACCGCTCCCGAAGAGGTCGACCAGATGTTCGACGCCATCACCTATGGCAAGGGCTCCGCCGTGCTGCACATGCTCGACGAGTTCATCGGCGTTGAACAGTTTCGTGCGGGGGTGGGCAACTACCTGCGTAAACACGAATACTCCAACACCGTTACATTATGAACACATGGGTCTTCCAGCGTGGTTTCCCCCAGATCGACGTCGCGCTGACGGACGGCGGAGTACAGCTACACCAACGTCGTCACTTGGTGATCCGGGACGAGACCGACACCACGATCTGGAAGGTGCCGGTCGTCCTGCGTGGATCGGCTGGGGGTGAGGCATTCGAAATGAAGGTGCTCCTGGAGAGTGATGAGATGGATGTGGCCATCGACGGTGACCTCGACT
>CAXMOW010000052.1:0-10129 GCA_964195235.1 uncultured Acidimicrobiia bacterium
CATGTTTGAATTGAGACAACTGGAAGGGGGAGAGCATGCCAATCGAAACACCTGAGGACCTCAGGGAACACGTCGAATTGGCCATCCGTGTCGAGTTGGCGACCGTTCCGCCTTATCTGTTCGCCATGTACTCGATCGAAGATCAGAGGTCAGAGGCCGCCCTTTTGATCCGAAGCATTGTTGTCGAGGAAATGTTGCACGCTGCGCTGGCCACCAATCTGCTGTTGGCTGTCGGTGGCACTCCAGATTTCGCCGGCACGAAATACTTCCCCAACTACCCAATGGAATTGCCGCATCATCGACCTCCATTGACAATCGATCTCGCCCCATGCTCTCTCGATCTGGTCCAGAACCTTTTCATGAGGATCGAGCAGCCCGAGATCCATGGCGCACCCGCCGAGCCAGATGAGTTCGAGACTCTCGGTCAGTTCTATCACGCCCTCGAAATCGGTCTCGCAACAGTTTCAGAGCGTTTCGACATCTTCTCCAACCCGCAAAGTGATTCCCAAATGTCGGATCCGGGTTTCTATCGACCCGTCGCGCTAGATGCGGATGACAGTGGCGGTCTGGTGCGCATTGAAGATCTCGCCTCGGCAATCGAGGCGATTGAAATCATCGTCCATCAAGGTGAAGGACTGAGTGACGAGAAATGGGCCGACCCGTCTCATCAAGAGCTGACCCACTACTACAAGCTGGCACGGATCAGCGACGGGACCAGTCCACTCGGGTCGATCAGGAATGTTCGAACGAACCCACGCACCGCCGAGTATCCGGAAGATCTTCAAACCGTTTCCCATCTCTTCAATGCGGTCTATCGCTCCCTGTATCTGGCGATGGACAGGGTGTTTACCGCGGGGGCGAATCAAGGGAGGGCAGTTGGTGTCCTCTATCTGCTGATGGCTGATGTCCTCTCAAACCTTGGGCACTTTCTGGTGCAACAACCGATTGGCGATGGTGAATACGCCGCACCAACGTTCGAGGTGTTCAATTTCGAGACCGACACACCCCTGGCCGAAATGACAGCCCTATCCGAAGAGGCGGTCACCTCATTCCCAGAACTGGCTTCCATTCATGGGACTCTCCGTGGACTCGGTCTCATCCTCTGAGGTAGCGAAGAAAAAGCGAGCGGTCGCCAAGAAGGACACGATCGAGTTTCAGCTCCGCGGGTGGATCAAGCTCGGCCCCAAATGCAATGCGCTTCGATTCACCCATCGCAAATAGCGGTGACACCGTGAGATTGATCTCATCAACGACACCCGCGGCGATCAGTTGGCTATTTACGGTCGGCCCTCCTTCACAGAGGATCACTTTTGCTTCACCCAGTGCACTGATGATTCCGGCGGCATCCGAGACCGGTGCCTCGACTATCTCTGCCACGTCGCTGAGAGCGGCGAGACGGTGTTGGTCGGCGTCGTTCTGAGTCACCACGATTGGTCGTCTCTTCGGATCAGCAAAAACACGGGCTCCCACATCGAGGGCGAGGGTTCGAGTCAGGATCGCAAGCCGAGGCTCCCCCTCGAGGCCAGCCGCGTTCCGGTGGCGACTCATCTCTTCGCTCATCCTGACCGGCCCCATGTTTTCGGACCGAACGGTTTGCGCCCCCACCAGCACGATGTCAGCCACGGCTCTCAGGGCTAAGAACAGGGCGCGGTCGTCCGCATCGTTCAGAGCGGACGCTCCCCCACGCAGTGCTGTAGCCCCATCGACGGACGACACCATGTTGAGCATCACCCAGGGGTGGTCGGAATGCCCACGGGCTTCGGCAAACAGCATGTCGAGCACCTCGACTGGTCCGCCCGTTTCCAGACGATGCAGCATCGGCTACATCGACGCCGTGGGTTCAGGCGTAGCTGATTCCCATCCGACGCTCGAAGATTTCAGCCTTCCGCATTATCTGATCGGGGATCGCCATGATCTTCTCCTGAAGCTCTGCGGCGGCTGGTTTGAGGCCGGTCAAGTTTCCGATGTTCCAGTCTTTGATCAGAGGCACGACGACACGATCGTGATGGATTCGAAGGTTGTAAACACCGGCCTTTGCGACTTCGATCGAACGTCGAACAAAGTTGGGCATAGCCACTCCCGGCATCTCGAAGTTGTCGAAGACTTCGAAAATGCCTCCCAGAACCAGGTCGGGTGCCTGATCGAGCATCGCTTGCATCACGCTCTTGTAGAAGATGAAATGGTGGTTCTCGTCGACAGCAATGTGCCGCATAATCTCAAAGGCGGCAGGGTCGTCAGTGATCTTGCCGGCGTTGCGATGGCTCACCCGTGTAGCCAACTCCTGAGCGGCTGTGTAGGCAAACACCTCGGTGGGGTCATCGAACTTTGGCTGGTACCCAGTGGTCATCGTCGCTTTGCGATCATCCTCCAGCTGATAAGGATCACAGTTACGGGACGTCAGCAAGTAGCTCCTGATGGCGATGGCATGCTGGCCTTCTTCAGCAGTCCACAAATGGTTCCAACGGTTGAACGCTGAAGTGTCGGGCAGGGTCCTTCCGATTAGGGCGTGGTAGTAGGGAAGGTTGTCCTCGGTGAGCAAATTGAGCACCAGCGACGTCCGAGCGTTCTCCGAAATCGTGCATTGCGACACATCCCACGGCTTGTCGCGAAAGCTTTCGCCACGCTCCCACGGGACTAGGTCGTGGAAATACCAATCGGAGCGACGGTCGAGGTGTGCGTCCGTGAGTCGGCTGACGTCATCTTCGATGGCTTCGACCAACTCGAGTTTCTCATTCTGAACCATGAAATCCTTCGTTGATGGGCGGGCGAAGTTTAGGTGGAGCGTGTCGCCATACCAACCCAAGACCCGCTCTGGGATTGGACACATGCCAGATCCTGGTAGCATTACCGGGTCGCATCGGGTGGAGGCCAGCGCATCGTCGCTTCCCCGGTGGCTTTACGACACCACTTCTCATCGGTTGGACTGCCTCTTTCGACCGTTCCTCAACCGCGCACCAGTTCACAACGCGCCGTCGAGTGAGAAGCGGAACTATTCACTACTCGCCCAGAAACTGGGCATCAGGAGACGTCATGTCAACCACTTTCGCCGACCTTGGGCTGCCCGATTCACTCGTGCAGACCTTGGCTAAACGCAATATCACCGAACCGTTCCCTATCCAGACATCCGCAATCCCCAACGGTCTCCAGGGCCGTGACATCAGTGGGAAGGCTCCCACCGGGTCCGGTAAGACGCTCGCATTTGGGCTGCCTCTGCTGACCCAGGTCGATCGTGCCGGCAGTAATCGACCCAAGGCTCTGGTCCTCGCCCCTACCCGTGAACTTGCCGAGCAAATCAAGGTTGAATTGGGGCCGCTTGCTCATTCTGTGGATCGCAACGTCTTCGCCATCTATGGCGGCGTCGCCTACGGCGCTCAGAAAGGTGCGCTCCGCAGAGGAGTCGATGTTCTGGTGGCCACACCGGGGCGCCTCGAGGATCTGATCGATCAGAGGTCAGTCAACTTGAGTGAAGTCAACATCGTCGTCATTGACGAGGCTGATCGCATGGCCGATATGGGTTTCTTCCCGGCTGTGAAGCGAATCCTGGATCAGACTTCAAACAAGAGACAGACACTTCTGTTCTCGGCAACACTCGACCGTGATGTCGCTTCGCTCTCCAAGAAGTACCAGAACAACCCGGTCAGCATTGAGGCCGAACCCGTGGAGCAAGACACTGTCGACGCTATCCACCACTTCTGGCGGGTCAAACGTGACGAGCGGGTAAGCCAAACTGCCGAATTGGTGACGGCAACTGGGCGCTCGATCGTTTTCACACGGACACGTCGTGGGGCCGATCGTCTCGCCAAGCAGTTGGAAAGAAGCGGTGTGGCTGCAGTTGCGATGCACGGTGGTCGGTCTCAGTCCCAGCGGACGCGGGCCCTCAAGTCGTTCGCTACGGGTCGCACTCCGGCCCTGGTTGCCACCGATGTGGCCGCACGTGGCATACATGTCGACGACGTCGCCTGTGTCGTTCACTACGACATCGCCGGCGATCACAAGGATTACACCCACCGCTCCGGTCGGACCGCCCGTGCCGGTGCCGCCGGAACCGTGGTGACGCTTGTCATGCCCGACCAGGAACGAGAGGTTCGTCGTCTCCAGCGTGAGCTGAAGATGAACACGCCGATCGAGCATCCCCGGATGGACCGTCTCACCCAGGCAGCTTCCCCGGTCAAGCACGACCGACCCAAGGCGAAGCCGTCACACCAGCAGAGCCGTCCAATGTCAGGGAGCCAGTCGATCTTTGTCGGCAACCTTCCATGGAAGGCATCCGATGAAGACCTCAGGGAGTTGTTCTCACGTCACGGACAGGTTCACGAGACCACCATCGCCAAGCAGCGCTCCGGCGGGCGATCCAAGGGATACGGATTCGTCAAGATGTCGGATGGTGACAGCTCGGCCGCGATCCAGGCGCTTCAAGGCGCAACTTTGGGCGGTCGGGATCTCCAGATCCGTATGGCCCGCCCCTAGCCCCGATCACCCCTCGGTCAAACGTCCTATCCAGCAACGGCCTTCCGTGGGCCACATGCGAGGCATTAAGTCAAATGCAAGGTGGCAGGAGTTCACTCATCTCGAGCGGTGACAGCCGCCTAGTGTTTTCTGCGGAGGGACGGCGTGGAACGCCGTGAGGGCGGCGCCCCGATGCGAACATGAGCCATTTTCGACCGTATACGGTCCGTACTACCTGAGGTTTGCGTTTGTCAGCTGACCTTCTTGGAGTGACGGCGGCGTTCGCTTTCGCCCAGATGACGTTTGCGGACCCGGATGGCGTCGGGTGTGATTTCGACCAATTCGTCTTCGGCGATCCACTCGATAGCCACCTCGAGTGTGATTAGGCGTGGCGGTCTGAGTTTGATTGCCTCGTCAGCGGCATGGGTGCGGATGTTGGTCAGTTCCTTGGCCTTGGCCGGGTTGACCACCATTTCCATCGGTCGCGCTGCCTCACCGATGATCATGCCCTCATAGATCTCGACACCGGGATCGACGAACAGCTCGCCACGCTTCTGCAGATTGTCGAGGGCAAACCCAGTGACGACACCTTTGCGGTCCGCGATCATCGCTCCCCCGATGCGATGGGGAAGGTCGCCAACCCACGGGATCCAACCGGCCTGGTGTTGATGGACAAGGGCAGTTCCCCGTGTGGCTGTCATCAACGCAGACCTGAAACCCAAAAGCCCTCTAGAAGGGGCTTCTAGTGTGACGATGGTTCGACCGGTATCACCGGGTCGCAGATCGGTCACTGTTCCCTTTCGGGGTGCCGCGGTTTGGGTCACTGTCCCGACGTGTTCGTCTGGAACGTCTACAACTGCTCGTTCCAGGGGCTCATGGAGGGTGCCGTCGATCTCGCGGATGATGACTTCGGGCTTGCTCACCTGGATTTCGTAACCCTCACGACGCATCGACTCGATGAGAACTGCAAGCTGTAGTTCTCCACGGCCCGCAACCTCGATGACCTCGGGCGACGCGGTGTTGCCGATCCTGATCGAGACATTGCCGAGGACCTCCCGCTCCAGCCGCTCTCTGATCTGACGTGACGTCAGGAACTTCCCTGAACGACCCGACAGGGGGGAGGTGTTCACTCCGAAGGTCATTCGAAGCACAGGTTCGTCGACTTCCAGACGTGGCAGCGGCTGCGGGTCGTCGATGCTGGCAAGGGTGTCGCCGATCTCCACCTCGGGAAACCCGGCCACAACAAAAAGGTCGCCGGCTCTTCTCTGGACTACGTCAACACGTCCCAATCCCTCGAATCCCATGAGTTGAGCGAGTTTGCGCTTTAGAGGCGGTTCCTCCTCATCGGAATGGCAGAGGGCGACCTGCTCTCCTGCCTTTAGGGTTACTTCAACAACCCGGCCAATTGCGAGACGACCCAGCTGGTCGGAAGCGTCGAGATTGGTGACCAGAGCCTGGACCGGGGCTTCAGGGTCACCTGCCGGTGAGGGGATTCCCTCGACAACGGCATCGAGAAGTGCGCTGAGATCTGAGTCGTCGGCGGGAACGCCCACCCCTGGCATCGATCGGCCGTGTCTGGCGATAGTGGAAACCAACTGGAATTCGATGTGTTCGTCCGATGCGTCGAGATCGAAAAAGAGCTGGTAGACCTCGTCGACCACTTCGTCGATGCGGGCGTCCGGTCGGTCCACTTTGTTGATGACAACCACGGCGGGCAGATGGAGAGCGAGCGCCTTTGAGAGGACATAGCGTGTCTGTGGCATCGGTCCTTCAGCGGCATCAACCAACAAAAGAACACCGTCGACCAGGGCCAGGGCCCTCTCCACCTCACCCCCGAAGTCGGCGTGGCCAGGGGTGTCGACCAGGTTGATCTTGGTCCCCTTCCATTCGACCGACGCGGCCTTGGCCAGAATGGTGATCCCTCGCTCACGTTCCTGGTCCCCGGAGTCCATTACCCGGTCGACGCGAACCTCATGAGACGAAAAAACGCCAGTCGCGCTGAGCATGGCGTCAACGAGAGTTGTCTTGCCGTGATCGACGTGCGCGATCAAAGCGACATTGCGAAAGGGGGCTCCAGACATGGAGATGTGGATGGTACCGGGCCGTGGGTGCAACCCCCTGGGTGTGCAGCGCAGATGACTACGTACCCCTTTGTCACACGCAGGGGCTGGACGTAGCATTCCGGCCGATGCGCCTTGGTCCCCGACGAAACAGACTCAGCCGAGCGAACAACGACGATTCCGATGTCCCCATGAGGGAACAACTCGGCCAACTGGGTGACCTGTTTGCCTACACCAGGCCCTATCGCTGGTGGTTGGTCGCAGCCATAGTCGGAGTCACGTTTGCTTCTGCGCTGGGACTTGTCTTCCCGCTGATCATGGGTGGGCTCGTTGACACCGCAATAGGCGAAGATGGAACCAACGAAGCGCTAAACCGGATCGCACTTCTGCTCCTCGCGGTGTTCCTGGCCCAGGCACTGTTCAACTACCTGCGCTCATATTCCCTGGCTGTGGTTGGGGAGGGTGTGGTGGCCGATCTGAGGAAGTCGGTTTACGCCCGGATCGTTCAGCTCCCGGTGCCATTCTTCGACAAGCGGAGGACTGGAGAAATCACGTCGCGACTGACTTCCGACGCGTCGGTGATCCAAACCACCGTCTCCAGCGCTGTCGCCCAAGCCCTCGCCCAAGGCATCACCCTCATCGGCGGCGTCACTTTGATGATCATCCTCAGCCCGAGACTTTCGCTGACAGTGCTTGTCTTCCTGCCGATCGCGATCATCGCCGCAGCATTCTTCGGTCGGAAACTCAATCGTATTTCCACGGCGTTTCAAGACGAGATCGCGGCAGCCAACGCTTTCGCCGACGAGTCGATCGCATCCATTCGAGTGGTGAAATGGTTCACCGCAGAGGATGACTCGACCGAGCGTTACGACCGGGCGATAGCCAAGTCCTATGACGTTGCCTTGCGCAGGGCGCGGCTCAGAGCACTGCTTGTGCCGAGTGTCACATTTGTTGGCTTCGGAACTCTTGCTGTGGTCCTCTGGGTGGGCGGGCGTCAGGTCCTGGCCGGCACCATGACCGCAGGCCAGCTCGTCTCATTCCTCCTCTACACGTTGACAGTTGCGGGAGCCATAGGAACTTTCACCGGTTTGTACTCCCAGCTTCAAGAAGCGCTCGGTGCCTCGCTGCGAATATTTGAGCTTCTCGGCGAGCCGACAGAGATCCACGATCCCGACCAACCCCAAAGCCCGCCGATCCGGGAAGGCTCAATACGATTGGAGTCGGTCAGTTTCAGCTACTCCGGCCGGGAGACCGGAGTCCTTCATGAGATCGACCTCACGGTGGCTCCGGGAGAGCTGGTTGCCTTGGTCGGACCATCCGGTTCGGGCAAGTCGACCATCACCGAACTGATCCCACGTTTCTACGACGTCACCGGCGGGCGCGTCATCGTCGATGGCGTTGATGTCCGCTTCCAGGACTTGGACGAACTGAGACAGCAGATGGCTGCCGTCCCTCAGGAAGTTCAACTCTTCTCCGGAACTATCAGCGAGAATCTGAAGGTCTCCAAACCCGACGCGACCGACGCTGAGCTGATCGAAGCCGCCTCCGCAGCCAACGCCCACGGCTTCATCTCCGAGTTCCCTGACGGCTATGAGACGGTTGTTGGTGAACGCGGCATTCGACTCTCTGGTGGCCAGCGCCAGCGGGTTGCGATCGCCCGCGCTCTCCTCGCCGACCCTCGGATCTTGATCCTCGACGAGGCAACAAGCTCACTCGATGCCGAATCGGAAGGCCTCGTTCAGGAGGCATTGGAGCGACTGATGGTGGGGCGCACCACATTGGTCATCGCCCACCGCCTGAGCACGGTACGAGCGGCGGATCGGTTGGTCGTGTTGACAGATGGACGGATTGTCGAGCACGGTGTGCACGACGAACTTGTTGCTGCAGGTGGCGTCTACGCTCGGCTCTTGGAACGGCAACTCGCTGACTAGGTGTCTGCGCCCCCGTTAACGTCGAACCATGGCTATGTCGATCGTGCTCGCCGAAGATTCCTTCATAGTTCGTGAAGGGGTTCGCATGCTGCTCGAGGATGCGGGTCATGATTTGAAGGCGGCCGTCGAGACCTACGACGAGTTGTTGGAGGCCGTCGAGCAACATCATCCCGAAGTGGTCATAACGGACATCCGAATGCCACCGACGCGAACTGACGAGGGTATTCGTGCTGCACGGGCGATACGAGCCAACCACCCGGAGGTGGGAGTGGTTGTCCTCTCCCAATACGTCGAGCCTGGATACGCGCTATCGCTCTTCGAAGCCGGCGCCGAAGGCCTTGCCTACTTGTTGAAAGAACGGCTCGGTGACTTCGATCAGTTGGAACACGCGATGAACGAGGTTCGTTCGGGTGGGTCGGTCATCGACTCGAAAGTGGTGGATGCCCTCGTTGCGGGTCGTGCCAAACCGCAGTCTCCAATCGAACGTCTCACCGCTCGCGAAAGCGAGGTCATGTCGGAAATGGCGCAGGGTCGGAGCAACTCTGCAATCGCCGAGAACCTATTTCTGTCCGAACGCGCCGTGGAGAAGCACATCAACTCGATCTTCACCAAGCTGGACCTGATCCCGGAGAAGGAAACCAACCGGAGGGTTCGGGCCGTCCTCGTGTTTCTTGCCAAAGAAGACACCTGAAGTGTGGTTTTCCACACCTGTCGGCCCGTGCCTGCCATCTTGGAATAGGGCCCGTTTGAGCCGAATATAAGGATGTGGAAATCATGACATCGGCCGTCAAGGTCCTGATTGTGGACGATCAGGAAGCCTTCAGGTCAGCTGCTCGCCTGGTTGTCGAATTAACCGACGGATTCGACGTGGCCGGTGAAGCGGCCACGGGAGAGGACGGGGTCAGTCTGGCCGACTCTCTCCGCCCCGACCTCATCTTGATGGACATCAACATGCCAGGCATCGACGGGCTAGAGGCGACACGTCGTATCACCCAGGCGCACCCAGGCATGAAGGTGGTCGTCTTCTCGACTTACGAGGCCAATGAATACGAGTCTCGGGCGCTGGATGCCGGTGCCATCGCCTTCGTGCCCAAGGCCGACTTCGAGCCCTCGCTCTTGACCACAACCTGGGCGACGGTCGACTAGATCAGCGCAGTCTGCTCCTAGATCAGCGCGAGCGATTCGACGGGAATCGTCCCCGAGACCTCCGTTGGCTCGCCTCTCCCTGAGTTGACTGTGAGCGCGCCGCCGATGGCGTCAAGTCGGTCTGCCATGTTGTCCAGCCCTGAGCCCAACTCACTCTTGTCGATTTCGAATCCGGGGCCGGCATCGACAACCGAGAATTTGAGCATTCCGTCGTGATGTGACAGCACAATGCGGATCGGCGGCTCGGCGTGCTTGACCGCATTGGTCACCGCCTCCGACACATCGAAGTAGACAGCCGCCTCGACCTCCATCGGGTAGCGAGCCAAACCGTCGCGCTCGAACCGCACCTCGACCGGGCTCGATGACGCCAATGCTGAAATGGCCGCCCCGAGCCCGTCGCTCTCCAGGATCGGTGGGTAGATCCCCTTGGCCAGGGACTGCACGTCGTCCAAAGCCGCCTGAGCTTCCTCGGTGAGGCCATAGAGGAGCTCCTCCAGCGCCGGTGCCTCATGCCTTCCAGCAAGCTGGGAGGCCACTCCGATCTTC
>CAXMOW010000053.1:0-9898 GCA_964195235.1 uncultured Acidimicrobiia bacterium
CACAGTGGAGAAATACCGATATGGCTCAATGTCTGGGACCGCCATGACGTGCTGTCCTACCCGGTCGCGCCCTTCTACAATGGCGCGAACATCATCGATCTCTACCCGGACCCCAGTGACTCGCTTATCAGCTCGCACGAGGCCTATTGGAGCGCCGCCCGCGTCCACCGGGAACTCGCCGAGAATTGGAACGACTGAGGACCTGATCCCTAATCGTCCACCGTGTACCCGGGCGCGCAACTAAACGACCAGGTCATAGAAATCAGCCAGCCACAGAGACAACTTACCCACGAAGTCACAGTTCAATTGTCGCGTGAATTCGTGTCATCGATAGGGGCAAAGAACCCAACTCGATCGACCTCTCCTATGACGAAGGAACTCCGACGGCTCACTCTGCTACTTGGCAACAGGCCGCACGACTAACAACCAATTGACGAATCTGAGTGGAGCTGAGGGAATGTGAACCCCTGACCCCCTCGTTGCGAACGATCCCTAGGGCATCGCGGAAACCCTGTCACCGTCGGCCAAATCGTCGGTCCTCCCAACAGCGAACAGGCCAAACCTCCAAGAAACGTTGACAGCACCTCCAGGATGTTTCGCCAAAAACACTCACGCCGTTGGACACCATCCGGCATCGAATGAGTCCAACCCGACAGTGTCGGCATGAAGCGGGATTGGGTGGACGTGCTTGGTAGCAATCGCTAGATCGATCGATCCTCGGATGACCCCCCCCCCGTGGTTTAGGACCTTTGGCCCTACTCGCACAAACGAACGTTCGTTAGTTAGTTGTGCAAGGCCCACTCAATGCTCGAAGGAACAATGCCTTGGTAGAGATCACACGTCGCCGCTTCATCCAGGTGGCGGGTGGCGTCGCTGGGGCAGCCGCTCTCACTGGTCTGCTTGATCTTGATCTCCTTGCGCTCGAGGCCTATCCCGGAATTGACAATCCCCTTCTCGAGTACCCGAATCGAGGTTGGGAACGGATCTACCGTGATCAATACGCATATGACGACAGCTTCACCGTCATCTGCGCCCCTAACGACACCCACATGTGCCGACTCCGCGCGTTCTCGCGCAACGGTGTGATCACCCGGCTGGAGCAGAACTACGACGGAGACAACTACCGCGATCCTCAAGGGAACTCGTCGACTGCTCACTGGAACCCCAGAGGGTGCCTCAAGGGATACACCTTGCATCGCCGGGTTTACGGGCCATATCGACTTCGAGCGCCGATGCTTCGAAAAGGGTGGAAGGACTGGGCTGATGATGGCTTCCCCTCACTCTCGGACAACCCATCATTGAGGACCCGGTACCTGTTCGACGACAGAGGCAACGACACTTTCGTGAGAGTGACCTGGGACGAGGCCGACGGCTATGCCGCACGAGGTCTCGAAGCCGTTGCTGAGACATATTCAGGGGAGGCTGGTCGGCGAAGGCTCATCGAAGAAGACGGGTACGACTCGGAGATGCTCGAGTTCTGGGAAGAGTCCGGGGTGCGAACGATGAAATTCGGATCGTCGCTTCCGGTCCACGGCGTCGCCGGCAAGTTTGGCCTTTTCCGTTTTGCCAACATGCTCGCACTTCTTGATGCCAGCGTCCGTGGCGTTGGGCCCGATGAGGCAGTTGGAGCAAGAGACTGGTCGGAATACACGTGGCGTGGTGACCAGGCACCCGGCTTTCCCTTTGTTCATGGGCTGCAATCCACTGAGGTCGATTTCAACGACCTGAGGAAGAGCCGGCTGCTGATCCAGGTGGGAAAGAACCTCGTGGAGAACAAGATGCCCGAGAGCCACTGGTTCCAGGAGATCATCGAGCGTGGCGGAAAGATCGTCTCAATCGTCCCCGAGTACGGGCCGCAGTCCTCCAAGTCTGACTACTGGATTCCGGTGCGCGCCGGTCTATCGGACACCGCGATATTCCTCTACCTGGCAAAAGAGCTCATCGATCGTGAGGCCTATGAGGCGGAGTTCGTCAAGAAGTTCACCGATCTTCCCCTATTGATTCGACTGGACAATCTCACCCGACTCAGGGCAGACGAAGTCTTTGCGAATCACGAGCCGATGCTCGACGGTTCAGGCCCGAGTTTCACGCTTCACGCAATGACCCCCGACCAGTACAAAGTCATTGGTGATCGGGTGGTCAGGGACACAAACGGCCAGCTGCGAGCGGTAAGTCGAGAGCAAATCGGAGAGATTCTCACTGATGCCGGCATCGACCCCGACCTTGACTGGAGGGGAATGGTGGTTCTGGCGGACGGAACCGAGGTAGAAGTGGCTACGGCCCTGAATCTCTACAGAGATCACCTGGCTGACTACGACCTCGACACGGTGGTCGAGATCACAAGCTCACCGCGAGACCTTCTCCAGAGACTTGCTGACGACGTCGCCACAATTCGGCCAATGTCGATCCAGGTGGGTGAGGGAGTCAACCACTACTTCCATGCCACCCTTCACAACCGCGCTACCTACCTGGTGGCGATGCTTACCGGTCAGATCGGAATCCCGGGCGCCGGAGTCAGCACCTGGGCCGGCAACTACAAGGGCGGCATCTTCCACGCGGCACCTTGGTTTGGTCCCGGTGTCGGCGGATACGTAAACGAAGATCCGTTCCACCCACTGATGGGTGCAAATGACACCTACGACTTCGACAACCTCCATCACTACATCCACGGGGAAGAAACGTCCTACTGGGGATATGGCGATCGCCCGCTGATCGTTGACACGCCCGCCGAAGGGCGCAAGGTCTTCACCGGCAAAAGCCACATGCCAACCCCAACCAAGGTGCTTTGGTACAACAACGCCAACCTTATCAACCAGGCCAAGTGGGCCTACGAGCTGATCAAGAACACCAACCCCAAGGTCGACATGGTTGTCGATCAACAGATCGAATGGACCGGCTCAGCTGAGTTCGCAGACGTCATCCTTCCCGCAAACAGCTGGCTCGAATTCGAGACTCTGGAGATGGGTGGGTCCTGTTCCAACCCGTTCCTCCAACTATGGAAAGGCGGGATCAAACCGCTCTACGACAGTCGCGACGATGTGGCCATCTTCGCTGGCATGGCGCGTGCACTCGCCGGCCTGACTGGTGATCAGAGATTTGCCGACTACTTCAAGTTCGCGAGCGAAGGTCGACCTGAGGTTTATCTCAATCGTGTCCTCGACGCTTCTTTCACCACAGAGGGGTACAACGTCGAAGACATCATGTCTGGCAAGTACGGGGAGCCAGGTGGCGCTCTGATGCAATATCGGACTTATCCTCGGATCCCCTTCTGGGAGCAGGTCAACGACAACCTGCCCTTCTATACCGACACCGGGCGACTCCACTCGTACGTCGACATCCCCGAGGCCATCGAATACGGGGAGAACCTGATTGTCCACCGCGAGGCGATCGAAGCAACACCGTTCATGCCCAACGTCATCGTCTCCACCAGCCCCTGGATTCGGCCCAACGACTATGGCATCGACCCCGAGGATCTCGACGCAGACCGTCGCCAGGTGCGCAACATAAAGATGTCCTGGGCTGAGGTTCGTCGTACCTCCAACCCTCTATTCGATCAGGGATATCGTTTCCTTTGCCTCACTCCCAAGTCACGTCATTCGGTCCATTCCTCTTGGGCAGTTACGGACTGGCATTGGATCTGGAACTCGAACTTCGGTGATCCGCAGCGGACCGACAAGCGGATGCCCGGTGTGGGAGATGCTCAACTCCACATCAGTCCCGTCGATGCCAAGAGTCTCGGATTGAGCAACGGCGATTGGGTTTGGATCGACGCCAACCCGGCAGACCGGCCATATGTGGGCGCATCGGAAGATGACCCGTTCTACGAGGCAGCGCGTCTCATGGCCAGGGTCAGTTACAACCCGTCATACCCACCCGGCGTGACCATGATCAAACACGCCTTCTACATGGCCACTCCTCGGACTATCCGTGCCCAGAAGGAGCGACCCGATGGGCGGGCCCTCGCAGAAACCGGATACCAGTCGAGTTTTCGCCACGGAAGCCAGCAATCCTTGACCAGGGGATGGGCGCCTCCCATGCATCAGACGGATTCCCTGTTCCATAAGCGGGCTGGGGGAATGGGATTCATCTTCGGTTTCGACGTCGACAACCACGCCATCAATACCGTACCCAAGGAGACCGTCGTGCGAATCACCAAGGCAGAATCTGGCGGCCCCGACGGATCCGGTGTGTGGGCCGACGCAAAGTCAGGCATGTCGCCCGGTGGGGAAAACGCATTCATGCAGAAGTACATCTCCGGTCAGATCGTGACTATTAAAGGAGCGTCAACGTGAAACAACTCGAGTCTGACGACCCCTTTGAGTTGGTCGCGGTGCCGCGGGCCGAGGACATCGATCTCGCGACCGATTCCGAAACGGCGCGGTGTCTTATCGAAGAGTACGCCCTCAGCGGGTTTGCAGCCACCGAGGTAGCCGATCTCTTCACTACTGCCCAATACTCCATGCCACATGCGATCTATCAGCGACGGGGCCCCGATTTTGTTGTCAGCCTCATCAAAGAAGTCTTTGGGATCAACCGATGACCTCCACGTACAACTGGCAGTTGGGTCGTGACATGGATTACCGCTTCGAAGGAGGAGGCGCCCAACGACAGTTCGCAGCGGTCTTCAACATCAATCGTTGTATCGCATGTCAGACGTGCACGATGGCTTGTCGCTCGACCTGGACCTTCTCCCCTGGCCAGGAGCTCATGTGGTGGAACAACGTCGAAACGAAACCGTATGGCGGCTACCCCCACAACTGGGACGTCAAGACTCTCGAGCTACTTGAAAAGGCCAACCCGGGCGGACAGGTTTGGGATGCAAATGACCAATCGGACGACGCTCCTTATGGTCGTTTCGAGGGCAAAACGATCTTCGAAGCCGCAGAGTTCGCCGAGCGTGCCGTTGGCTACCTGCCCACCGACGAGGAGTGGAAGGGCCCAAACCGGTTCGAGGACCACGGGACCAAGTGGACTGCAAAAGGGACAAGTCTTCCCGAGCACGAGGGTTGGTTCTTTTACCTGGCCCGTATTTGCAACCATTGCTCTCACCCCGCATGTCTCGCCGCTTGCCCCCGGAACGCGATCTACAAGCGACCCGAAGACGGCATCGTTCTCATCGACCAGGAGAGATGCCGCGGCTATCGAAAATGTGTCGAAGCCTGCCCGTACAAGAAGTCGATGTACCGCCCATCCACAGGTACATCAGAGAAGTGCATTGGGTGCTTCCCGCGCCAGGAGGGTGAGGACCCACTGACTGACGGTCAACCAATGGAGGCCCGTTGCATGTCCGCATGCGTCGGCAAGATCCGCATGCAGGGCCTCGTCGATGTCGAGGCCGACGGCACATGGACAAAGGCTCCGGATCATCCACTCTATTTCCTGGTGCACGAAGAAAAGGTGGCGCTTCCGCTATACCCCCAGTTCGGGACCCAACCCAACATCTACTACATACCGCCTCGTTGGGTTCCTCGTGACTATCTGCATCAGATGTTCGGGCCCGGCGTCGATCACGCCATTGAGCGCTACACCAGACCATCAAGACGACTTCTTGCGCTGCTCCAGCTGTTCCGAGCCGCCCAGCAAGTCATCTTCTCGTTCGACGTGGAGGAAGGGGAGAAGGTAGGTGAAGTCCAGGTCGGCGGCGAGGGATACGAGATATTCAACGACACTGCCGTCGGATTCGATCAGGACGGGCGTGAGATCGTTCGCATCGACGTCGAAGAGCCTCTCCACGAGCGACCACTGAAGCTGAATTCGATATGACGCTGACCTTCGATCCCGAACGCGATGTCATTGAGGCCAGCGGGCGTCTTGGTGTCTATGCGTTGCTGGCCACGGGGTTTGTTCTGCCGACATCCGAAAGACTTGATCTGATCAATTCGACGCTGCTGCCCGCTGTCTCGATGTTGAGACTGGGCGACAATTTGGACGCCGCAATCGTTGACTCGGCCGCTGCGTTCACCGACGACATCGGTGATCTCCGAGTACATCACTCCCACCTCTTCCCACCGATCGCCTCACAGGATGTGCCTGGATATGAGACCGGATACCGGGGCGAAGGTGTGTTCCAGCAGTCCTCGATCATGGCTGACGTCGCGGGTTTCTATCGTGCTCACGGGTTGCAGTCTGGTGGCAGCGAGAGGGAACGCATAGACCACATCAGCGTTGAGCTCGATTTCATGGCGTTTGTCGCCAAGAAGGAACTGCTCGCTTTGAATCAGGGCAAGCCGGATTGGGTCCATGCATGCCAGGAGACGGCTGCAACGTTCCTGCAAGACCACCTCGGATGCTGGGCACCGGCCTTTGGCCAGAGGGTCGCCGCGGTCTCGCAAAGCCCTTGGTACGCGGCGCTCGGTGAGCTACTGGCCGCTTGGATCGACTGGGATATGGAGTCGATGGGTGTAGAGCCTGACGGAGTCTTTTCCAGTCCTCTTCCCCAAGAGCCACCTGATGACGGAAGCTGCGGCTCCTGCCCCACACCGGGACTGGGCGCGTCATGAAGGCCGCCCTGCCCAGGATCGCGCTGTTTGGGGTTCTCGTCCTCGTGGCGATGTTGCTACGCGCTTTCGATGCCAACCCCGCCATGGCGCAGACACAGGTGATCGGGGCCTGGGAAGTAGAGGAAGAGCCACCCATGGACGGTTCCGCGCCTGACTGGCAGTCGATACTCCCTGTGTTTCTGCCCACGACCTCGCAGCAGGTCACCCCTCCCATGGGCGGTGGGGCCATCGAACGGGTTGCGGTCCGTTCAGTCAACTTCGACGACACCCTCTATGTCATGTTGGAGTGGACAGATCGCACAGCAGACGAGTCTTCTGACCGGGTTGAGGCTTTCTCCGATGCCGCCGCCATCCAATTCCCTGCCGACGGTGGTAGCGAGGTGCCAGCGATCTGTATGGGCCAGGCCGACGAAGCAGTAAACATCTGGCAATGGCGCGCCGACCAGCAGAACGGCGTACCCGGTTTGGGGGAAAACGGATATGTCGACATGTACCCGTCGACAGAAGACCTCTACTTCACCGCACGCGAGGCAGGAAACCCACTGGCCCAGGACGAGGATGATCGCGTTGCCGTTCAAAGCCTTTTGGCGGGTGGTTTTGGAACATTGGAGGTGACCGACGGGGGTGGGCTGGCAGGAAATGCCGTCCGCAAGGACAGTCGTTGGATGGTTGTCTTTTCACGACCGATGGTCGCGAGCGGCGATCTACAGCCCACGTTCGATGGTGATACTCCCGTCGATGTCGCCTTCGCCATCTGGGACGGCGCTCTCATGGAACGCAACGGGGTTAAGTCGGTTTCCGCCTTCACACAACTCCGAATCACCCCAGAGCACCCTCCACGACGCGCAGTTGGAGCCACCGAAGACTGGCCGGCGTACTCACCCTCCAATCCGATAATGATGCTTCTCATTGGGTTCGTTGTGCTCCTGATCGCGGCGCTGGTCGGTCTCTTCTTGTATTTCCGACCAGGAGACCAGGAGTCAGAAACCAGTGACGCCACTTAGCAAGTTACCCCGATGGTTAATGGCCGCCCTCGGTGTGGCTGTTGGAGCCGAACTATTGTTGCTCCGGACGGGCACCCGAACTGCCATTCACATTCCTGGCCTAGGCCAATTCGACACGCCTCTAGGTGCGGTCGCCGAAGTCGGCCGATTCGCCTTCTACCTGGCATTGGTGCTGGTTATTGCTTTCCTACTAGTTCTTGCATACGCCTATTGGCAAACGAACATTCGCAGGGACAGATCGGTTGCACTGCTGGTTCTGGCCTATGTCCTCGTTGCTGTTGCCGGTCGGTCCGGATTGCTTGGGAGTCCTGTTGTGGGTTGGCTCTCAGCGTCCTTTCTCGTTGCGGTGACAAGTGCGACCTGGCTTGGGGTGCGATCAGTCCCATTGGCTCTTTTCACTGTTGCGTCGTTTCTGGCGACATGGTCCGTATTGGGACAGGGCAGTGGGGGAGGGCTCAGCGCACAATCGGTGGACGCCTTGATCATCGGTTCCGAAACCCTTCTCGTTCTAGCCGGCGTCACATCACCGTTGCTCGCCCCACGACGCGTGACCCGAGGAGCTGTCGTCGCCGGATCGATTGCATTTGGTCTTGTCCTCGCCGGTTTCTCGGTCGGCGGTTCGACACTGTCCATTCTCACCTTGTGGAACCTCGGGGTCCCCGGGTGGCTATCGCCGCTGGCCTACGGCCTGGCGTTTGCAGGGATAGTCGTAACTATCTGGACCTCGATCACTCGAGCCGACCGCGTGACCACAGTCGCCATGGTCTTGCTCGTCGCGGGCGGTGTCGGGTCCATCTCCACCTACCAAACAGCTCTGGTCTTGACTGCCGTTCTGCTGGTGGGCACCGCCCGACTGAAAACAAAGCTCAATGCCGACTACGCCCTTGTCTTCTTTGATGGCGATCGAAAGCCTCTCCAGAGCCCGGGAGGCGCTTTCGAGCCAGAGCTGTTTGGCCACCCGGACGGCGGCACGGGCCCCTCATCAATCAGTCTTGCCTCCAAAAAGGGTCTGGAATACGAAATTCCCAGTACGGATTGTCATATACACAGCGAACCTACCCCACGAAGACCCCGGACCGCTAGCCGCCCATAACCGGTGCGAAACCCGGCAGCCCGTGGCATCGAACTTCCCGAGGTCAAACGTCCCGAGATGGAAGTGTGGACTCTGGACGAACTCAAGACCTTCCTAAAGCACGCATCTTCGCACCGGTTCTACCCGGCAATCATCCTGCCCGTCAGTTCTGGTCTACGTCGAAGGGAAGTGCTTGGTTTGCGATGGGTGAACACAGACCTCGAAGCCGGGACAGCAGCCATCCGTGACACTCTGGTCCCGGTGAATGGCAGCATCGACCACAGGATCAACGTCACCAAATCCAAGAAGAGTCGACGTGACATTCCCCTCGATCCCGAGACGGTGACCGTGATGCGCACCCACCGGAAACGCCAGGCCACCGAGAGAATGGCATCTCCAATATGGCATGACCTCGATCTCGTGTTCACCAATGAGATAGGTGAACCGGTCAGACCCACGACGTTCAGTCGGACGTGGAAGCGTCTGGCCGTCGAAGCCGGCGTGCGACCACTGACACCTCATCCCGGTGCTCGTTATGGATGGGCCACCCTGGCATTGGAAGCAGATGTGCCGATGAAAGTGGTTCAAGAACAGCTTGGCCATGCATCGCTGGCGATCACCAGCGACATCTACTCCCACGTCTCAGAGGGCTTGAGTCGGGATGCAGTGGAGCGAGTAGCGAAGATGTTCCGATGAATCGTCCGGAAGCCTACGGACAACATCGAGACTTCGTCGGTGAGGTCGTCTTCGATTCGAAGATCACACCGCCCGCTAAGTCTCTTGAAGACCTCGCGGGCAAACTCGCGGATGATTTCGTGGTCGTCGGGTTTGAGTTGTCGATGCATGACGGACGTATCGACGTTGTGCTGTACCTGCTCCGCCACGATCCGTCAGGGCAGTCTGTGCTGAAGCTGACTGAAGAGTCGGACCCGGATGCAAGCGTCCAAGTCTTCAAATACGAGTTGGAGTGGGACAAGACGCTTGAAGAGTTAGTCGGTCCGATCTTCCGGCACATGCATCTGGTGGCGTGGAATGAGGTATTGATAGGGAACCGAGACGTCGAGGTTCTCGCCGACTAGTAATGGCTGCAGAATGGCTGCAAACATGAATCAGTCGAACCGACGTTCGATGCCAAAAACCAGTGTGACCAGGTAAATCCTGGCCACATACATGGTGGAGGTGCGGGGAGTCGAACCCCGGTCCGCTAAGTCGTCAGCGCTGGCATCTCCGAGCGCAGTCGTCAGCGAGCTTCGAACTTCAGGAACTCTGACGACGAGTTTCCCTGCGTCTATCCGGGGTTGTGCTTAGCCGCCTGGTCCCGG
>CAXMOW010000054.1:0-9459 GCA_964195235.1 uncultured Acidimicrobiia bacterium
GGTCTGGCTGATCACCGACCTTGACCTCGGCAACTCTTTCGCCACGGCGCTGTTGCCGGGTGTCCTTCTTGGTGGTTTCGCCGGCGGTTTCGTTGGTATGGCCACGACCATGGAGTAGCCCCCAAAAATCGAAACCTCAGGTAGTACGGACCGTATACGGTCACAATTCGCTCATGTTCGAGAGGAGTGAGAGGCATTGATCGAAGCGTTATACGCAAAGTGACGCGAGTCGCAGTATCGGGAGCCGGCGGGAAGCTCGCGGGTCCAATCATCGCTGCCATAAACGAGGCAGAAGACCTCGAGTTGACTGCTCTCTACAACCCGAACCGAGCAAGCCAGAAGATGTCGGGCGTCACAGTTTCAGCCGACGCCTTGGCTGTAGACGCCGATGTCATGATCGAAACTGCCCACCCCGACGTTGTTTTTGACAACCTCGAGGCGTGGAGTGAGCTTGGGCTGGCCACGGTCGTCGGCACTTCAGGGTTCACACCGGAACGACTGGAACAACTGCGGACGTCTTGGGGGACAGGCCAGCCCTGTCTTGTCGTTCCGAACTTCTCGATCGGCGCAGTCTTGATGATGCAATTCGCTGCTGAGGCAGCTCCGCACTTCGAAGCCGTCGAAGTGATCGAGCGACATCACTCCACAAAACCCGATGCCCCGTCAGGCACAGCGCTGGCCTCGGCCATCGGAATCGCCGGCTCGGGTGGCACATCAGTCGAAGGTTCAGAAGAGTTGGTGCCGGGCGCGAGGGGTGCTTCGGTCGAGGGGATACGCGTGCACTCATTAAGGCTCCCCGGATTGATCTCTCAGCAGGAAGTCGCCCTGTCCAACTTGGGCGAGGTTCTTTCGATCGAGCATCTGTCCACCAGTTACGAGTCATTCGCTGCTGGGGCGCTCCTGGCAGTCCGTCGGGTGGAATCTCTCGATGGTGGGGTCCATCTCGGGTTGGATTTGGTTCTGTAATACCGTCAAGTCATGGCGAAGATTCACGGTGGACAAATCATTGCCCGGGCCCTCAAGAGTGAGGGCGTAGAGGCCATTTTCACGCTTACTGGCGGGCACATCATCCCGATCCTGGACGGCTGTTCACAGGAAGGCATTCGGATTGTCGACGTCCGCCATGAGCAGGCCGCGGCTCATTCCGCCGAGGCATACACACGTTTGACCGGCAAGCTAGGCGTCGCTGCCGTGACCGCGGGGCCGGGGGTCACCGACACTGTCACCGGAGTCGCCACGGCTTTTTATGGATCGACTCCGATGCTGGTGATTGGCGGTCGTCACATGATCCGTCAAGAGCTGAAGGGTGGGCTCCAAGAGATGGACCACACTCGGCTTTTCCACTCGATCACCAAATGGTCGGCGACGGCCTGGCAGGTCGACCGTCTAGCCGACTATGTCTCGACGGCTGCTCGTCATGCCTTTGAGGGTCGGGGTGGGCCTGTGTTCCTCGATGTCCCCATGGATGTCCTCTTCGACATGGTGGAGGAGACGGCGGTTCGTTTTCCGACCTCGTCTCGTGAGTCGGAAGGTTTCGGCGCTGATCGGCAGGCACTCGACTCGATCGCTGATGCCCTCAACGGCGCCGAACGGGTGATGGTGTTCGCTGGGGCTGGCTCGCGTGGTGGCGAGCGGAATCAGCTTGCTGATCTTGCGAACGTCCTGCAAGCGCCGACCTATGTAAACAGCAAGGCTCGCGGCTCTCTCCCATACGGCCACCCCCTGCTTGGGTCTTTCCAGCGTTCTCGTGCGATGGCCGACGCCGAGGTGGTCCTCGCCCTTGGTGTCGATTGGGATTTCAGGACGTCTTATGGCGAGAAAATTGGGTCCGACGCCACCGTCATTCAGATTGATGGCGACGCGACCAAGATCGGATGGAACCGCCCGGCCCATATTGGAGTGGTTGCCGATCCGATGACTGTGGTGTCCCAACTCGTCGAGATGGCGGATCGAATCAGGCGAAGTGAAACGCCGGTGTGGACCAAAGAAATCATGGAAGCTGAAGCCGCCAAGGCGGAAGTAGCGCGTGACGAGGCTGACGATGACTCGTCGCCCGTGATGCCGCAACGGTTTGCCAAAGAGGTCGCAGAGTTCTTCGGCCCGGACGCGATCATCTCAGTAGATGGGGGCGACATTGTTTCCACAACAGCACGCTGGTTGCAGACCTCTGAAGCGGGTCACGTCCTCGACCCGGGTCCGTTTGGCACTTTGGGGACCGGGGCGCCATATGCGATAGCGGCCAAGGTGGCCTTTCCCGAGAAAACGGTCGGCATAGTGTTTGGCGACGGTGGTTTTGGGTTCAATGGGATGGAATACGACACCATGGTCCGGCTCGCCCTCCCCATCATCGGCGTAGTTGGCAACGATGGTATCTGGTCGAATATCAAGACCTTCCATCGCATGGCCTATCCGGATCGCCTGGTGGCCACTGACCTCGGTGTCCGGCCCTATCACGAGATGGTGAAAGGTCTTGGTGGTTACGGCGAGTTTGTCGACGATCCCAACGAGATCCGGCCTGCTTTGGAGCGAGCCAGGGACTCTGGTCTTCCGGCCTTGGTCAACGTCCACATCGCCGAGACCATGAGGATGTCCTCCAACTACTCCCAGTAAATGTCGAAACCTCAGGTAGTACGGACCGGATACGGTCGGAATCCGCTCATCTAAGTCAACTCTCCGGGGTCGTCGGGTACGTCAACCGCATACTTCTGCAAGGTATCCAGTGGAACCATCTGCAGGGCGCGCTCATGTGTGGCCGATAAAACTACGGGGGAGGCGGCACCATCTTTGTGGGCCCTCAGCCAGTTTCTTGCCGTGACACACCATCGGTCGCCTGCCTTGAGCCCAGGAAACGCAAAACTAGGCATCGGTGTCGTCAGGTCATTGCCGATGTTCTTCTGGTGCTCGAGAAACTCATCGGTGACGACAGCACAAATCGTGTGACTGCCCACATCGGTGGGACCCGTCTCGCAGCTGCCGTCGCGGAACCAACCAGTAACAGGATCGATCCCGCACAACTCAAGATTGTCGCCGAGCACGTTGCGTTCCGGCATCAGAACACCACCACTGTGAGCAGACCCACTGCCAGGCAATAGATCGCAAAAGGCATAAGGCCGACTCGCTTGAGAACCGCTAGCAAGAACGCAATCGCGAGATAGCCAGATACCGCGGCAACAAGCATCCCAACTATGAGTTCGAGACCAAACTCTCCCGATTCGATCAATTCGGGCAATGAGAAGATCCCCCCAGCAGCGATCACAGGTATTCCGAGCAGGAACGAGAACCGGGCCGCCTGGATTGGTTCGAATTTCCGACCGTTTCCGGTGGAGATAGTGATGCCCGACCGCGATATCCCGGGGATGAGGGCGAAGGCTTGAGCGACACCTACCAAGATGGCATCGGGCACCCGTCCGTCGACCAGTTGTCTGACACCGGTCGCGAGTCGCTGACCGATGATCAGAATCACACCGGTTGCCATCAGGGTCCACCCGATGTTGGACACAGTTTCTTGAAACGTATCCAGAGAGTCCTTGAGCGGAAGCCCGATGATTGCCGGGATAGTGCCGACTGCGACGAGCAAAGCGATCTTGCGGCCTTCTGGGTCGGTCCGAAACCTAAGGACCCGCATGACGTCCGTCCGGAAGTAGATCAATACGGCAGCCAGGGTTCCGAGGTGAAGCACCGCCGAGACGGCGAGGCTCGGTGGGGTGATGTCAACTCCGAACTTCTCCAAGTATGCAGGGATGATCACTAGGTGGCCCGATGAGGAGATCGGGAGAAACTCGGTGATGCCCTGCACGAGTCCCCAAATGATGGCGGGAAACACGGCGGGCACGCTAGCGGTCGTCTTGCCGGTCAGCGATCAGCCAGTGGACACCAGGACGACTATTTCACCGTCAGCGGCGGCCATCGCCACCTGTCCAGCACTGCCAGCTTCCACGGCGATCGCTCCAGATGTAGCCGAGAACGGGTCGTCATCGAATGCGGAAGTGACCACACCGTCGACTATCTCACCGGTGGTCAGCAACACAACTCTCACCCGATCACCCGGGTTGGTGTTGGCGGGAACATCGGCGCCCACGATCCACCAGCCCGATGGGATGTAAGACCGTGATTCGACCACATCGCTTGCCAATACCGGATCACCTGGCGCGATCGCGCCGCTGGAGACACCAGTACCCACCGAATCCAACATGCTGCGCGGGATCGGTCGCATCTCAGTGTTGGCGACCCCGATGTCGTCTCCGGGGAGAATCTCGACGATGGCGAACGGGTGGTCGACCATTGGCTCTGGACGAAGTTCGATCCACAAGGCAAGAGTCGCCAGGAGGCTCGCTATCAGCCATCGGCCCCACGGAGGGGTTTGGAGCCAGAGCATGAGTCGACCGTACGGAGTGTGCTCGCCGGTTAGAAGGGGGTCATGGCCAGTCGTCCGACAAGAGTCAGGATTTGTCTGAGCTCGAGCTGGTGCTCTTGGCTTTCTCTTTGGTTTTCGGCTTCGATTCCGACTTCGAGTCGGATTTCTTGTCGTCCTTCTTGGAAGCTGTCTTCTCTGATTTCGTGGAAGACTTGGAGTCCGTTGCGTAGAACCCTCCACCCTTGAAAACGATGCCGCGGGCGTGGAACACCTTCTGCAGCACGCCGCCACAGGTTTCGTGCTTCCTCAGTGGTTTGTCTGAGAAGGACTGGTGGACATCGAAATTCTCGCCGCAGTTCTTACAGACGTATTCATAGGTTGGCATAGATGTTTGACCGCTTGTACAGAGGTGGAAGTGGCAATGGTAGAACCGGGTCCTCTCATGTTCCATTCCTCCAGGACCCAATAAGATCGTCATCGTGCCCTTTGCTCTCGCCCTCGTTGCCGCGTATGTAGTGGGTTCAATCGACTTTGCAGTGATCGTCAGTCGGATGCACGGAGTCGATATCCACGAAGTCGGCAGTGGCAATCCCGGGACTACCAACGTTCTGCGGACACTCGGCAAGGGCCCGGCCATCATGGTGTTGTTGGGCGATACCCTCAAAGGCGTCATCGGAGCCGCCATGGGTTGGGTGGCGGCTGGCGCTGCGTCAGGTGATCCAAATCCCCTCGGACCGTGGGTGTTCGCTGCCGGCTTCGCGGCAGTCATAGGTCATTGCTACCCCATCTTCCACCGGTTCAAAGGCGGCAAGGGTGTCGCCACCGGCTTTGGTGTTCTCATATTCACGATGCCTTTGGTTGCAGTGATCATTGGAGTGTCGTGGGCCATCCTCACCAAGATCACTAAAACCGCGTCGATCTCCTCGATGATTGTTGTTGTCGCGACGATTCCACTTGCCGCATGGCAGGGGGTATCGGGACTGTCATGGGTCTGGCTGGTCTTGACGATCGTCTTGGTTGTCTGGCGTCACAAGGGCAACATTCAGCGGATGGTCCGAGGAACCGAGGAAAGAGTCACAACATGAGTATCGATGTTGCCGTGATTCCGGCTGCGGGACGAGGCACCCGTATGCGTCCAGCTACCAGGGTTGTTCCCAAGGCATTACTCACGGTCGTCGATCGTCCAGCCATCCAATACGCAGTCGAAGAGGCAGCCCGTGCGGGTGCGACGGAAGCGATTGTGGTTGTCGACCAGGACGTCGGCCAGTTGGTCTCCCAACACTTCAACCTCGACGGGCCTTTGCCCGACCTCGAGAACATTGTTGTTCGGCCGGTGACCCAAGATGAGCCACTTGGGCTGGGCCATGCGGTCAATGAGGCCTCCGATTTGGTCGGGGACCGACCATTCTTCTGTCTGCTGTTCGACAACATCGTTCGACCCGGCTACGACGTGTTGACGGACTTGGTCGATGGGAGCCAAGACGGAAAAACTTCGGTCATGTGTCTTCGTGAGCTGAATGACGAGTTTCTCTCTAGATATGGGGTTGTTATACCTGGTTCGGAGGTCGAGGACGGCTTTCTCGATCTGGCCGGAGCGGTAGAGAAACCTGGTGCGGACAAGGCCCCCTCCCGCTATGGCCTGGTCGGTCGATACCTATTTACTCCAGAGGTATTCTCAATTCTGGACGAGACGGCTGAAGGTGTCGGTGGTGAAATCCAGCTAACCGACGCGATCAACGAACTAGGACAACGAGGACGCCTCCGTGGCTGGATCGGCGGTCGGGATCTGTTGGACGTGGGCACCCCTCAAGGCCTCCTTCATGCATCGTACAAATTGGGGTCACACCAGTTCGGGCCGGAGGTGTTCGAAGACGAATGAGACCACTTGAAGATGTTCGCGCTCATGTCTTGTCATCCGTTGGGCGTCTCGAGCGTGAGCAGATCGACTTTCGAGACGGCTTGTGGCGGGTCTTGGCAGAGCCGGTGGTCGCTACCGAGAATGTGCCCCCCTTCCCCAATTCGGCGATGGATGGTTTCGCCGTGAAGGGTGACGATGTTGAGGATTCTGGTGCGGTGTTGTCGATTCTGGAGGATGTTGCTGCCGGCCAGGTCGCCGTTTCGACGGTTGCAGCTGGTCAGACGATCAGGATCATGACCGGAGCACCGATGCCGGTCGGTGCCGACACTGTGGTGAGAGTGGAGGACACCACAGTCGACAACGGCAAGGTCTCGATCAGTACCTCCGTTGCTAAAGGCACCTACGTCCGACCTGCTGGGGGAGATGTCGCCGTGGGGCAAACGGTGTTCGACGCCGGTGTTCGTATGGGCCCAATGCATGTTGGAGTCCTGGCAACCCTTGGGCATGTGGCTCCTGTGGTGTCACGTCGACCCAAGGTGGCAATCATGTCGACAGGTGACGAGCTTCGTCCCGCCGAAACTCGCGACCTTGGTCCTGGGATGATTCGTGATTCGAACCGACCGATGCTCCGAGCGATTCTCCAGGCCGTAGGGGCCGAGATCCTCGACATGGGAACGGTCCCCGATGATGCCGATGCTTTGCGTGCTGTGTTAGGTCGTGCCGTCGCTGAGTCCGACGTCATAGTTTCGACTGGCGGTGTGTCGATGGGTGACTACGACGTGACCAAGATGGTGCTCAGGGACGACGTTGGTGTCGATTTCATCTCGGTGGCAATGAAACCTGGCAAACCGTTCGCTTTCGGCAACCTTGGAGGGACTCCTTTCTTCGGGCTCCCTGGCAACCCGGTTTCGGTCCTGGTGTCCTTCGAGCAATTCGTACGGCCGGCGTTGTTGTCGATGCAAGGAGCCGACACGGTGCTTCGCCCCCAGGTAATGGGCGTTGCCGGAGAGGCCCTATCTACCGATCCCGAGAAGACGGTCTTTGTGAGAGTCCAGATTTCGTATCGAAATGGCGAGGTCGTGGCATCACCAACTGGTAGCCAGGCCTCAAATGTCCTTTCAGGTGCCGCCGCGGCAGACGCATTTGCCGTCGTGCCCCGCGGGGTGGCCGAGATCGAGGAGGGTCAACCCGTGACACTCGAATTGTTCCGTGCTCTCGAGATGAGAAAGGTCGACGATGCCCTCTGACCAGGAGTTCACCCATTTGAACAGGGACGGTGAGGTGCACATGGTGGACGTTGGCTCAAAGGATTCAACCTCACGGATAGCGGTCGCTGAGGGGCTGGTGCGTATGTCGTCGGGCCTTGCGTCTCGGTTCTTTGATGGAGATCTCCCCAAAGGTGACGCCGCAGCTGTAGCCCGAGTTGCCGGAATCACCGGGGCCAAGAAAACCTCTGACCTGATCCCTCTTTGTCACCCGATTTCCCTCACAGGAGTCGAAGTGACTCTCGAGCCGGCTACACATGGCGTTCGCATCACGGCTACCGTTTCCACTACCGGCCAGACCGGCGTTGAGATGGAGGCGATGACAGCCGTTTCAACCGCAGCCCTGACGGTCTACGACATGGTCAAAAGCGTCGAGCGCGACGTCACCATTGAGACTGTCCGTCTGGTTCATAAAGCGGGTGGAAGATCAGGCGAATGGACGCGGCCAAAGGTCGTTGATTGAGCGTGATCATCACCGCTACGCTCAACGTTGGACGGAGCAACTAGGAGACATGGAAACAAGCGTCATAGTTGGCTTGCTGGTCATAGCAGCCGTGTGGAGCGTTTATCTCCTCCCTGTGGTGTTCGGGGAGCGCAAGGAAGCCATGAGCTCCACCGAGGAATTTGATCGTTGGACGCATTCGATGGCTTATGTCCAGAAGCACACCGCTTCTGACCTCGCAGCCAGCCACCGCGACGTAATCCATCGTCGCCGTCGGCGGACTCTTGCCACCTTGCTGGGACTGACGGTTCTCGCCACGTTTGGCGCTTGGTACTTCAATTCGCTCCCGTTGTTGTTGTCGGGTCTCTTCTTTGGCTCTCTTGTCGCCCTCTACCTGCTGGTTCTTGCCCAGTTGAAGCAGCGGCGCAACCTTCGCCTGAAAGTCACCCATGTGGCCGACCGCACCTCCGAATGGGAGGAGTCGCAGGTCAAGGTTGTTGGTAGTTGAACCTCGATTCGATCGATCAGATCCGCACAATTTTCGACGCTCGGTTTGCCGCGCGCGAGGCGGGGATCACCGGTTCGAGAAGAGTGATACGAGCGTCGGCGAACGGAATCCGCGCCCTTCATCGTCGTGAGTGGGACCAAGCCGTTGCGCTGATCGACGAAGCTGAAGCCGAGTTGGCAGAAATCACTGCTGCCCTAATCAATCACCCAGAGATGAAACATGCCGGGTTCGTGAGTGACGCCGCCAAGGAGTATGCCGAGGCCCGGATCACTGAGGCAGTCTTCACGGACAGGGAGATTCCAACGTTTGAGAATTTGGGGATCGACCCGGTGCCTTATCTCCATGGACTGGGGGAGGCGGTGGGGGAGATGCGTCGGCGCCTGCTCGACCTTCTCCGCGATGAGAAGCTGGTCGAGGCTGAGACGATGCTCGAACAGATGGACGACATCGTCGACATGCTGGCAAGCGTCGACTACCCGGACGGTATGACCAACGGTCTGCGTCGGACAACTGACGTTTTCCGGTCCTTGGTCGAACGCTCCCGCTCAGACCTCACCGCAACAATGGTCCAAGAGCGCCTCCGCGAGGACCTGGCAAACCTCAGGTGAACATGAGCTACTACGACCCATATCCGGGCCGTATCGGCTCACCTTTGCGTCACCGGTAGAATCCACGGCTCCCGAAAAGGGGCTGTAGCTCAGCCAGGCAGAGCACCTCGTTCGCAACGAGGGGGTCAGGGGTTCAAATCCCCTCAGCTCCACAACAAAACCCAGCGTCACGCGACTTGGTTGAGAGTCTCCGGACCGTACCTACTCGGTGCTGAGTGATTCGATGTCATGGCCGTGGAGAAGGACGGGCAGCATGATCGCACCTGGCCACGCAGCCAGGGCCTGCCGCTGGGTGAAAAAACGACCGCTTGGGAACATCAACGGTATAAGAAACGCCAGGTAGAGCGCAGCAGGAAGGGCGATGTGGCCCAGCACAATCGCAGCGAGATGCAGTGGTGATGGAGAGGTTGGTTCTCCGCTCAAG
>CAXMOW010000054.1:9469-9751 GCA_964195235.1 uncultured Acidimicrobiia bacterium
CCGAGTTCCCATGCGATAGCGAATTCGTTCCCAAGTGCGGCTTTGGTGTCCCGGAGAATCTCGTCGTAGAGGAAGTCTTCAGAGGCGGGCGTAGGTATGCCGGTGTCCTCTCGGAGCGCAGTCGCTCCTCCCAACAGAACCGCCGCGTCCGCTGGCCGGCCGGATCTCAACGCCCACCCCGCCGTGTTCTCCAGACAGTGAGCCGCGCATTGCTGGTTTCCAATCTCAAGATATAAGGCGGCTGCCTTGGCCAGCAGGTGCGCCGACGTGTCGAAGTCCCCG
>CAXMOW010000055.1:0-8784 GCA_964195235.1 uncultured Acidimicrobiia bacterium
CGGTAGCGTTGCTATAGCAAGATGGATCGGATTCCGATCCGTTGTGCACTCTCAATCCTTGTCGGTGGGCGGTAGTTGCTTGCACGCAGCGCAACCACAACGGAATCTCATTCCGCAGCGTCAGTTATTGCCTCAGTCATGGAGGGATGCACCATCAGCGTCTCTATCAAGATCTTGTCGGTGACACCTGCCTGTACAGCCAGCGCGATCACTCCAATGAGCTCCGAAGCGCGATGACCGACGATCGTGCCACCAAGCACAACACCTGTTGCAGGGTCTGAGGTCACCTTCACAAACCCTCTCGTAAAGTGTTGAAGGACTGAGCGCGCGTTTGCAGCAAACGGGACCTTGGTTGTTCTGACCTTCCTACCCACGGCGGCAGCCGCCACGTCAACGAGCCCAACCGACGCGATTTCGGGTTCGGTGAAAATCGCCTCAGCCACCTTGCTGTAGTCGAGAGGAGTGACAGGGAGGGAGAGTGCGTGGCGGGCAATTTTTCGTCCCTGCATCGAAGCGACCGAGCTCAACGGCAACTGACCGGTGACGTCGCCACCGGCATAAATGTGTTCGACGGAGGTGCGCATCATTTCGTCCACCGGCACATACCCATTTTCAGTCACCACCCCCGCGGCCTCGAGACCCAGACCCTCCGTGAGAGGCACCGACCCAACGGCCAGCAATGCGTGAGAGCCTTTCACCACCCGACCGTCGTCACACACGACCGAGACCTCATCATCTTCGACATCGATAGACACCGCCCTTGCTCCTATAACAAGTCGAACGCCTCTCTCGAGAAAATCCTCTTCCAAAACGGCAGCGACTTCGGGGTCACGGTGAGGGAGGATCTGCTGGCGGGACACGACAAGGCTGACCTCGGATCCCATGCTTTCGAAAATGTGGGTGAATTCGACTCCGGTGACACCGGACCCGATGACAACAACATGTCTAGGAACCTCGGCGAGGTCGTAACAGTGCCGTGTAGTCAGGATTCGCGTGCCGTCAACGCCTCCGTCGACCGAGGTTGCCCATTCGGGGACTCGAGGTGCCGAGCCTGTGGAGATGACTGCTCTATCGAAACCGAAGACTCGCTCACCCTCGGCGGTCTTCACCGCAACCTCTTTGGGGCCCACAAACCTGCCTTTGCCTGAGATCATCTCAACCTTCTGAGACCGGAGTAGATCGACCCAGTTCTCGTGAATGTCGGATGTGATCTCGCCAATTCGCTTGCTCAATCCGACCGGATCGACTGTGCCGGGATCGTTGACAAGTCCGAGCTTCGCCGCGTTTCTAACCGAGGTTTGGCGGAGTGCCGAGGCCGCCATTGTCTTGGATGGGATGCAATCCCAAAGGTGAGCAGCGCCGCCGACGATGTCCTTCTCGATCATCGTCACACGGGCACCCTTCATGGCCGCAGTTGTCGCGGCCTGGGTGCCAGCAGGACCACCGCCAATGATGAGTAAGTGCGTTATTTCGTCTGGCATGGATATTGTCGGAACGCTAGTGGGACCACTAACTGGTCGGTCGATACCGACCGAAAACCCTTCCCAAGGCGTCCGAAACCTCTCCAACTGTCGCTCCAGAAAGCAGAGCCACCTTGATGACAGGCATCAGATTTTGAGTAGTTGTGGCTGTTGAGCCGACAATCTCGAGCGCAGTCTCAACGGCACCCTGATCCCGATTCTCCCGCCAGGTTGCCACGGCCTCCTTCTGACCGGCTTCCAGTGCTTGATCGACCTGGAGGACGGGAAGCGGCTCGTCTTCGTTGGCTGTGAAACGATTGACTCCGACAAGGACCGACTCACCGTCATTCTGTCTCCTCGCATCCCTGTAGGCCGAGTCTTCTATCTGACTCTGCATCCAACCCTCTTCGATAGCTGTGACGGCACCGCCCATAGACGCGATTGTGCTCAACAACTCTTCGGCTTTCGTCTCGAGCTCATTGGTCAGTTGCTCGACAAAATACGAGCCGGCCAGTGGGTCGACTGTGTTGGCGACCCCGGACTCGTGTGCCACCACCTGCTGGGTGCGTAGAGCGAGCAGTGCACTCTCGTCGGTTGGGAGCCCCACGGCCTCGTCGTATGCGTTGGTGTGTAACGACTGGGTGCCACCGAGGACCGCCGCCAGCGCCTGGATGGTCGTGCGGACCACATTGTTGAGGGGTTGCTGCGCGGTGAGCGTCGATCCAGCCGTCTGAGTGTGAAATCTCATCAGCCACGACTTCGAATTCTTGGCGCCCATCTCGTCGCGCATATGCCGGGCCCAGATTCGTCGCCCTGCCCGGTATTTGGCTATCTCTTCGAAGAAGTCATTGTGCGCATTCCAAAAGAAAGAAAGACGAGGAGCAAAGGAATCAATGTCGAGACCGGCCTCGACGGCGGCGGACACGTAGGCGAGTCCGTTGGCGATGGTGAAGGCCAACTCCTGGGCGGCCGTAGACCCGGCTTCGCGGATGTGATAACCGCTGATCGAAATAGTGTTCCATTGCGGAAGGTGCTCGTCGGCGTAGCCGAACAGATCGGTGACTAGTCGCATGGAAGGCCTTGGCGGATAGATGTACGTTCCGCGGGCAACGTACTCCTTGAGGATGTCGTTTTGAACGGTGCCTCGGAGACTCGCCGAGCCGACGTTCTGCTCCTCTGCCACAAGCTGATAGAGGACAAGGAGGATCGACGCCGTGGAGTTGATAGTCATCGATGTCGACACCTCTCCGAGTGGGATGCCGTCGAACAGACGACGCATGTCGCCGAGACTGTCGATGGCCACTCCGACCTTGCCAACCTCCCCAGCAGCCAGTTCATGGTCGGAATCCAGACCCATTTGGGTGGGAAGGTCGAAGGCAACACTGAGCCCGGTCTGACCGGCATTGAGCAGATCCTTGAAACGCCGGTTGGTTTCCTCGGCCGTTCCGAAACCGGCGTATTGACGCATGGTCCACATACGACCTCGATACATAGTCGGATAGGGCCCGCGCGTGAACGGGTACTCCCCTGGGCTGCCGATCCGCTGTGGGTCAGTGGGCTTGTCGTAGACGGCTTGGATTTCGATATCGCTCGAAGTGCGACGGGATTTAGTCATTTGTTTTGTATCCTGACACTGCCGGGGATCGTAGGTCGGGAACTCACCGACACCCCACGACGTCGAATACCACTAGATGGCCAGAAAAGCCCTCATCCACCAGGTCGAGGCGAGGGAACGGCGCGGCCGTTGGTTCGGTGCCTTAGCCACTCTCCTCTCAATGTCCCTTCTCCTCTCGGGTTGGGTCGGTCTTTTCGCGTTCCTGGGGGCTAACTCGGCATACGGCACGTTCGCACAGCTTCAAGAGGAATGGGTGCCTGACACCCAATCGATGGAGCTCACGCTCCCCGATCTAAGTCGGGTGAGCCGGGTCTATGCCGACTCTGGCGAAGTCCTTGCCGAACTCCACGACGGTCGCAACTCAGAGCCGATCCCCTATGACGATGTCCCCGAGGTCGTCGTACAAGCGATTCTGGCGGCCGAGGACTCCAAATATTTCGAACATGAAGGTGTTGACTTCTCAGCGATCGCTTCGGCGGCTATCGACAATGTGATCTATGACACAACCCGTGGGGGGTCAACGATCACACAACAGGTCGTCAAGAATGCTTTCGTCGGCAATGAGCTGACGATTCGACGCAAAGTCAACGAGGCCTTCGTGGCAGCCGAGCTGGAGCGTCGATTCCCCAAGCAACGGATCCTCGAGTTCTACATGAATTCCGTGTATTTCGGCTCGGGGGCATACGGCGTGCAGACGGCTGCTCGAGAGTTCTACGACAAGGACCTCGATGATCTGAGGATTCACGAAGCAGCAGCCTTGGCTGTGCTCGTCCGCAACCCGTCTTTCTACAACCCGCGTCGCTTCCCTGAGCGAACCCTCAATCGTCGCAATGACGTCGTCACCCAGATGCAACAAGAAGGCTGGATTACCGAGTCTCAAGCTTCGAGAGCAACGGGCCAGTCGCTGGGTGTGGTCGACTCACCGCTTCGACGGGGTCAGGCCGACCACGTTGTCGCCGAGGTGAAACGGCAACTTCTCAACGACGATGAGTTCTCATTTCTCGGCGAAACCAACGAAGAGCGCAAGAAGGCCATCTTTGGCTGCCCGGCAGACGATGTCGCATGTGAGGGTGGTGGCGGGTTCCAGATCATCACGACCATCGACCTGGGTCTTCAGCAAGAGGCCAACCGACTCCTCAACGAGTGGCTGCCGCTGCCGCCATACGAGGAGAACCTGGCTGCATGCGGGGCGATCTTCGACGACTTTGAGGACAATCAGACGTACTACGCCAAATACGCTGAGACGCACGCCTGCAAGCCCACCGGTGCGATCTCGATGGTCGACAACCACACCGGTGCCGTAAAGGTGATGGCCTCTGGTCTTCCCTTCGAATTCAGCCAGTTCGACCTCGCTATCCAAGGACGACGCAACCCTGGCTCGTCTTTCAAGCCGATTGCCCTCGCGGCTGCCCTCGAACAGGGGTTCACGATGGGTCATCATTTCAGTGGAAAGAGCCCGATCGATATCAAGTGCCCGTTCCCGTGCTCGCCGAACGGCTCCAATATCTGGCGCGTGTCCAACGCCGGGTCCTCGAAGGGAGTGTTAAGCCTCCAGGCCGCCACTTATGGGTCGGTCAACGCGGTTTATGCCCAGCTCTCACTTGCAACCGGTCCTGACAACATCGTCGACATGGCCCGTCGCATGGGGATCACAGAGTCGGCGCTGAACCCGGTTTTGTCGATCGTCCTGGGATCGTCGGCGGTGTCGACCCTCGAGATGGCTTCAGCATTCTCGAATTTCGCCACCAACGGCCTACACGCTGATGACTATGTCGTCGCGCAGATCATCGACCACGAAGGAAACGTCGTCTACTCCCATGACGATGAGCCAACCCAGGCGGCGGACGCCGCAATCTTTGCGGCTGCACGTCGTGCCCTCGTCCAGGTGCCCAAAATCGGCACGGCGGCTAGGGCGTTGGGTTCCTTTGAGTACGGACGGTTCGAAGACGGCGCACCCCGAATCGGCGGCAAGACAGGCACCCACCAGAGCTACCTCGACGCCTGGTTCGTCGGTTTCAGTCCCCAGTACTCAACGGCGGTGTGGGTTGGCTATGAAGCCGAGCAAATCCCTCTCGAAAACATTGTCGCCAAGGGACAAAGCTACAGCCGTGTCTTTGGTGGTTCGGTCCCGGCGCCGATCTGGGGTGAGTTCATGGAAGTGGTGATGGCTGACCTGCCCGAAACACGTTTCCCAGCTGAGCCCGCCAACATCCGTGAGTATCTGATCCCACCACCGACAAGAGTTCCGCTTGTGGTCGGCCTCGAACAGGGGGATGCCGAGGATCTGCTAATGGTCGATGCCCGGCTCAATGTCACGGTCATCGATGTTCCCTCCCTCGAGCCTGCAGGCATTGTTGTCAGTCAGTCCCACGAACCGGGCACGACGGTAAGCCAGGGCACCTTCATCACGATCCATGTCTCTACCGGCGAGACTCCTCAGGCGCCGTTGCCGAGCCTGATCGGGCAGACCTTCGAAGAGGCGATCGAGACGATCAGCGAATTCGAATTGGTGACCGGTGTCAAGATCAGCCTTGTCCAACAGAAGGTTGACACCACAGACCCGAGCCAAGTCGACAGAGTCATTTCGACCAACCCAGCACCGGGCGCTGAGATCACCGAATCGGCAACGGTTTTGCTGTTGATTGGTCGTCTCGTTCAGCCCGATCCCTAACGGTTTCTTTCGCGTCTCCGTCTACACCTATTGACGTTGGTTAACAACATGTTGTAGTTGTTACAGCATGAGAGCTGAAGCACCTGCAAGCGGTCGGAGTCGTCCTCCCTCCAAAAACGCCGTGGGGCATGTAGGTGCTTCAGCCAGGCCAACCGTAAGAGTCAGACCGACAGTCCCGGTTGAGCACGACAAACGTCACGGCCGGTTTGATCCCTCTGATCCATATGTACGTAGGTTCTGGGTAGCCGCGATAGGGGCCGGCGCCGTCGCCGAGCTGCTCCGTCTGGTCCGTGCCGCCGGCACGGGAGAGGATGTCCGGCTGCCCAGAAATCTTCCAACGCTGCTCAGGGCCGGACTGGTGACCGTGGAGAGTGGGAAAATCCTCGTTTCGAAATTGCTGCCCGTTGTCCCCGTTGAACTGCGATGGCGCTTCCCGCCAAGTCTGGCGGCTGAGCACAGTCGAATGATCGTCACTAACGACGCGTAGCCAGCACCGCCATCAGACCGAGAGCAACAAACTCCCCTATGGCAAAGGAACTCGCCACCCTGACATCTGGCTCACCACTGAGCACAGCCAAGGCCAAAACGGCTACCACCAGACCCCCGAACCACGCCAATGACAATCTGCGGGTACGCCCTTCTGCCACTAGAACCTGACTTGCTACCTGGGCGGCAGCAGCAGCCATGACCCCAGCCGCCGCCAGCATGGCCACTGTCTGGCTTGGCGCGAACTCCTCACCAAAGAGCAGCGTGACCACGTCGGCGCCAAACAACCAGCCTATGAGACCCCCAACGAGAGCTAAACCGGCCCCTCCGAGAACCACACCCCTGGCGATTCTCATCAGCTTCTCGTGATTCTCCTGGCGCGCCAGTCCAACGAGATACGGGAGCACTCGTCCCTGAAGGGCAAATATCAGAGTGAGCGGTGCCCGAAACAGTGTGAACGTGACGAAGACAATCGATACCAGTGCCGGAGAACCCGCCAACGCGGCAACAGCAATGGGAGCGGCTCCCAAGAGCACTTGGGACGACGAAGTACCCGCCACATAGCCACCCAAGAAACCGGAGGCAGGGGCGGCAGGAGCCTTCGATTCTCCGTTATCCCGGCGCCACCAGCGAAGCCCCAATACGGCAAAACCTCCAAGAACCATGGCCCATCCCAGAGAAGTGGCAGTCGCTACGAGTTGGAGAGCGATTAACCCCGCGACAAGCCGGGCGGCGGTCTCGACGATGAGAATCCAGCCAACGTCCCTGAAGTGGCGGGTGCCGGCCAACACTCCCTTGCCCATGAAAAGCAACGAATAACCCAACATCAAGAGCGCTATCTGAAATACGTACTGATAGCTCCCCTCAAACAGATCGTTCAACGTTGCCAAGACAAATCCACCGCCGACCAAGGCACCGATCGCTGCCATGGTCAATGTGGATTTGAGATCACCAGGAATAGCGCGACGCCCCGACGCAACCTCACGAGTGACGTATTGCTCCACCGGAACTAGCAGGACTGTGGCGAGGATGAAGAAGGCGGTCCAGAGGACGCTGACAGGCGCAAAAGCCTCGGGACCAAGAGTTCGACCTCCGTACACCTGAAAGAGATACGCCCCAACAGCGCCGATCAGGGCGCCAGAAATCATGAATCCAGTGCCGGGAGCCTGGAATCCTCGTTTGTCGGTTTCGATCACTGCTGCGCTCATCGGGCTCCGGCACCGGTCAGCACGGTCCAGATACTCATCGAAAAGATCCGGAGGTCCATCACCGGCGACATGTGTTTGATGTAGTAGAGGTCATAGGTGAGCTTTTCGATAGTCTCCGCTTGATCATCGGCATACCGATAATTGACCTGAGCCCAACCGGTGATACCGGGGCGCACCATGTGCCGGTGGTCATAAAATGGGATCTCACGCCGGAACGCATCCACAAACGGGACCTGCTCGGCGCGTGGGCCCACGATCGTCATGTCACCTTTTAGGACATTCCAAAGCTGCGGAATCTCGTCCAGACGCGACCTGCGAAGGAATGCTCCACCCCGAATGAGTCGAGGGTCATTCTCTCTTGCAAATTGAGGGCCGTCCAATTCGGCATCGAGGTGCATGGTGCGAAATTTGAACATGGTGAACGCCTCACCGTTCAACCCCACTCGCTCCTGTCTGAATATGGAGAATCCAGGGTCGGTCAACTTGACATATGCCGCCACGAGAAGCCCGAGAGGAACCCATATCGGCGCAAAGAGAACAGTGAGGGTCACGTCGACGAATCTCTTCCCCGGGAGCCATCTCGCCACGTCGAGAAGGGGTGCGGAGATCTCCCAACCCTCGGCAACGTGGATGAGTGGAACCCGGCCGGTGTGGTCGCCGTAGATCGACGAAAAAGGTCTGATCGCATAACCGGCGACATCACAGGACGAGAGGTATTGGGCGACGTTTTCCGAGAGCACCGAGCGCAGGTCGATCGCTATCGTTACGTCCCTCTCAGGGAGGTCGATCGGTCCGTCGAATGAGGGCGCCAACACCCATACGACATTGGCGTGATCGGAATCATGAAGATCATCTGCCAATTGCTTCTCCTTGGTGATCACCCCGATCCGCTCGGTCCAGGGTCTCTGACGACGCAACACTCTGTGTGCCGTCGCTGGAACCAGCCAGATCGCTGAGGTAAATGCCAAGAAAGCTCGGGAGAAGTAGACATTTCTGAACAGGACGATCAGACCCGCGGTCAAAAAGACGGTGCCAAATAGAATCGCCAGCATTCGCCCATAAGTGGGGCGGGGTACACCCGGCCCCGACATCTGTTCGGTGAATATTGAGCTCGCAACCATCGAGAAAAATAGGAATGCCAACATCGCCCAGACCGAGTCTCCCGGTTTTGGCAACGATGCTCGCCACGGGAGTGCCGTGCTGAAAACAACAATCGACGCCAACATCATCGCCAATGCCAGTGAGGCCAGGTCGCTGAGCGTCACCGAGGTGAGAAATCGGGTGCGCACTAGTGTCCTGTCCGGTTGTTCCGTCGATGAAGTCGGCGAGGGCTGGGCGTTGGGC